>CAVJEY010000008.1:0-28881 GCA_963648745.1 Christensenellaceae bacterium Phil1 | reverse complement strand
AAGATACGCATTTGTTGACAGCGGAGCGATTTTTGAAGAGCTCGGCTTTACATACATAGGACCCATAGACGGCAACAATATAGAAAAAGTAATCGAAATCCTTGAAATTGCCAAAAGATCTCCTGAGCCTGTACTTATACATGCCATCACCCAAAAAGGCAGAGGCTACAGACAGGCGGAAGAAATGCCCAATAAATTTCACGGCATAGGACCTTTTGATGCAGATACAGGCGTTACAGCATCAGGCGGCGAAAGCTTTTCATCGGTGTTCGGCAAAAAACTTGTAAACATGGCTCTTGAAGATAAGCGGATAACAGCGGTATGCGCGGCTATGACAGAGGGCACAGGTCTTGGCGTTTTTTCCGAAACCTTCCCTGAGAGAACATTTGATGTGGGCATAGCAGAGGAGCATGCGGTATCATTTGCGGCAGGACTTGCAAGAAGCGGCCTCAAACCTGTTGTTGCAATATATTCAACATTCCTGCAGAGAGCCTACGATCAGATTATGATGGATGTGGCGCTTCAGAATCTGCCTGTAATATTTGCGATAGACAGAAGCGGCAATGTGGGAGCAGACGGTGAAACCCACCACGGTACATTTGACCTTTCATATCTGTCGCAGATACCTAATATGACGGTACTTGCCCCCAAAGACTACGGGGAGCTTGAGCTTATGCTCGAGTATGCCGTATCGCTTGACAGCCCGTGCGCGATCAGATATCCGCGCGGCAGGCAATATGAATTTCCTGCAGAGTTTGGGGCTGCTGCGATTAAATCAGCACAGGCGCAGGTATTTCTTACAGGCTGCGATGTTGAGCTCTGGGCATGCGGCAAAATGACAGGCATCGCCGTAGAAGTATACAAAATTCTTGATAGCAGAGGCTTAAGCTGCGGTATCGTAAACGCCAGATTTGTAAAGCCTCTTGACACCGTGACGCTGCTTGAATCGGCAGCAAGAGCAAAGCTTGTTGTAACCCTTGAGGACAATGTGCTTGCCGGAGGCTTCGGCTCTCAGGTGGCAGCTGCGCTTTCGGGAAGTGATACCGGAGTATATTCATTCGGCTGGCCCGACAGATTTATCGAACACGGCAGCAGCGAGCAGCTTTTTGAAAAATACGGACTTGATGCAGAATCAATAGCAGAAAGGATAATAGACATAATTGAAAGTTAAAAAAGAAAGACTTGATGTTTTACTTGTCGAAAAAGGATATTTTCAGTCAAGAGAAAAAGCCAAGGCCGCCATTATGGCAGGTATTGTCTCTGTGGACGGCAGCAAAACAGACAAGGCAGGAACGGCAGTCAGTACAGACTGTGAAATAAGCATAAAAGAAAACATATGCCCTTATGTGAGCAGGGGAGGGCTCAAACTCGAAAAAGCTCTTGAGCTTTACGGATTCTCCCTCGAAAATGCGGTATGCGCGGATATAGGAGCCTCAACCGGAGGCTTTACCGACTGTATGCTCCAAAAAGGCGCGGGCAAAGTGTTTGCAATAGATGTGGGCTACGGTCAGCTTGACTGGAAGCTGAGAAACGATGACAGAGTAATCAATATGGAAAAATGCAATATCAGATATCTTGACTTTGATACGGTAGACAAAGATATTGATTTTATTTCCATTGACGTTTCGTTTATTTCTCTCAAGCTTGTATTCCCTGTGGCGGCAAAGCTGCTGTCGGATACAGGCAGCCTCGTATGCCTTGTCAAGCCTCAGTTTGAGGCGGGCAGGCAGCAGGTCGGCAAGGGCGGCATCGTCAAAGACATAGAGGTTCACAGAGAGGTAATACGCAATGTAGTGCAGTACGGTACCGACTGCGGGCTTTATTCCTACGGTCTTACTTATTCCCCGGTAAAAGGCGCCAAGGGGAATATAGAGTATCTGCTGTATATGAAAAAAGAAGATAAGGACGGCAAGGTTACGGAAGAAGATATATATGCAACCGCAGCCGTTTCCCACGAAGAACTTAAATAGCAAAAGGAGATTTTAACATATGAAATTATCAGACAGAGTGCAGTCAATGCAGTTTTCACCCATCAGACGCTTCAATGTGTATGCAAACGAAGCTGCGCAGCAGGGAGTCAAGGTATACAGGCTCAATATAGGGCAGCCTGATATACAGACCCCCGCATGCTTCATGGAGGCAATCAGAAGCTATGACAGCAAAGTTATAGCCTATGCCGAATCAGGAGGCATTACAGAGCTTCAGGACGCCGTAATCGACTATTTCAAATCATACGGCATGACATATGCCAGAGAGGATATGATTATAACTACAGGCGGCTCCGAGGCGCTCAACATGATTTTTACAAGCATACTGAACTATGGCGATGAGGTGCTGATACCCGAGCCTTTTTATACCAACTATCACACATTCATAACCTCCGCAGGAGGCAGGGTTGTGCCTGTTACCACAGTGGCAGAAGACGGCTATCACTATGCCGACAGAGAAAAAATCGAAAAGCTTATTACAGATAAAACCAAGGCAATAGCATGTGTAAACCCCGGCAATCCTACAGGCACAATACTGACAGAAGATGAGATAAGACTTATCCTTGAAATCGCAAAAGAGCATGACCTGTGGGTTGTTGCGGATGAGGTATACAGAGAATTTGCCTATGACGGCAGAAAGATAACATCCTTTGGAATGTTTGAGGAATACAAGGACAGAATAGTTATAGTTGACTCTGTATCCAAGAGATTTTCGGCCTGCGGAGCAAGAATAGGATTTGCACTGACCAAAAACAGAGAGCTTGCAGACGGGCTTATGAAGCTTGCTCAGGGGAGACTGTGCACATCTACGGTAGACCAGATAGGCGCTGCTGCGCTTTACAGACTTGACAGCTCATACTACGATGAGGTCAGAGCCGAATACGAAAACAGAAGAGATGCGGTATATGAGGAAATAATGAAAATACCCGGAGCAGTATGTCAGAAACCGGGCGGCGCGTTTTATATGATGGTCAAGCTGCCGGTGGATGATATCGAGGATTTCCTGATGTTCCTGCTCAAAGAATACAGAGACAACAACGAAACAGTGATGTTTGCACCTGCACAGGGCTTTTACGGCACACCGGGGCTTGGCAGAAATGAGCTCAGAATAGCATATGTTCTGAAGCAGGAGGATATGGTAAGAGGCGCACAGCTCATAGCAGGCGGCCTTGAAGCCTACAAAAACAGATAGAACAGATCCGGAGGTAAGTAATGGCCAAAGAAAAAATTTCACCTATGATGCAGCAGTATCTTGATATCAAGGAACAGTACAAAGATTGCATACTGTTTTTCAGGCTTGGTGATTTTTATGAGATGTTTTTTGACGATGCCGTTACAGCATCCCGCGAGCTTGAACTGACGCTTACAGGCAAAAGCTGCGGAAAAGAAGAAAAAGCCCCGATGTGCGGCGTTCCTTTCCATTCTGCCGACACATATATATCGCGCCTTATAGACAAAGGCTACAAGGTGGCAATATGCGAGCAGACAGAGGATCCTGCAGCCGCAAAGGGCATAGTTAAAAGAGAGGTAATAAAAATTGTGACTCCGGGCACACTGACAAGCCAGTCAATGCTCAGAGAAAACGAAAACAACTATCTGGCTTCGGTATATATTGACCAAAACGGCGCCGGGATTTCCTACTGCGACATATCGACAGGGGAGATGTATGCCTCACAGCTTACGGGCAGCATGACAGAGGAAATCCTTGTAAACGAGCTGGTCAAAACAAATGCCAGAGAGGTGATTATAAATACAGAAAACGAGACGGTATTTGAGGCTCTCAAAACCTCAAATGTGTTTTTCAATGTCATGAACGAAAATTATTACAGCTTTGAAACAGCCGAAAAAACAATATTGAGGCAGTTTGACACAGGAGCGCTTACCGGACTTGGACTTGATGGCAGGGTTCAGTGCGTACTGTCGCTTGGAGCGCTGCTTTCATATCTTCTCGAAACACAGAAGCAGAGCCTCAGACAGATTACAGGCGTCAGACTGTATGATGTGGGAAACTCCATGGCTCTTGACAAGGCGACCATCAGAAACCTTGAAATAACCGAAACACTGTATGACAAGCAGGTCAAAGGCTCTCTGCTGGGAGTGCTTGACAAAACCCGCACCGCCATGGGCTCCCGCAAGATGAAACAGTGGCTAAGGGAGCCTCTTAACAGAGTGGATGAAATAAAAGCAAGACTTGACGCAGTCGAAAGCCTTGCTGACAATATACTGATACGAAACAATATCACAGATTCTCTCAAAAGAGTCTATGATTTTCACAGACTGGCAGGCAGAATCGCCTCCGGCAACGCCAACGGCAAGGATATGATTGCACTCCGCAATTCCATAGCCGTACTGCCTGACATCAAAGAATCTCTTTCTGACCTTGACTCGGAGCTTCTTGATGAGCTCAATCACAGAATCAGCCCTCTTACAGAGGTGTTTGACCTCATAGACAAAGCTGTCTGCGATGACCCTCCATTTACAGTCAAAGAGGGCGGCATCATCAAAAAAGGCTGCTCACAGGAGCTTGACGAGCTCAAAGATTCCATATACGATGCGCAGCAGTGGATAGCAAACCTTGAGGGAAGCGAAAGAGAACGCACAGGAATCAAAAACCTCAAAGTGGGCTACAATAAAGTGTTCGGGTATTATCTTGAGGTGACAAGATCATACTATGAAATGGTTCCCGAAAACTATATCAGAAAACAGACTCTTGCCAACGCCGAAAGGTACATCACCCCCGAACTCAAGGAAATGGAGAGTCTTGTTCTCAATGCGGAGGCCAAAATCAACAAAATGGAGTACGAGCTTTTCTCGCAGCTTCGCGCTGAAATCGAAAAGCATATAAAAACAATACAGGAAACATCAGAAGCCGTTGCGGTTCTTGACGTTCTGACGGCCTTTGCTGCTGTCAGCAGCAGTAGCGGATATGTCAAACCCGAAATAAACAGCGGCGATGAAATAAAAATATACAGGGGCAGGCATCCTGTCATAGAGCAGACGGCGGCAGACGGAATTTTCGTATCAAACGATACATATCTTAACAGAACAGATTCCTCTATGCTGCTGATAACAGGGCCTAATATGTCAGGCAAGTCCACATATATGCGTCAGATCGCAATTATAGTTTTAATGGCTCAGGCAGGCTGTTTCGTGCCATGTGAGTCCGCTGTAATAGGAATTGCTGACAGGATATTCACAAGGATAGGAGCCTCGGACAATCTGGCTCAGGGGCAGAGCACCTTCTTTGTTGAAATGAGCGAAATGGCCTACATACTAAACAGCGCCACAGACAGAAGCCTTATAATCCTCGATGAGATAGGAAGAGGCACCAGCACATACGACGGCCTTTCAATCGCATGGGCAACAGTGGAGTACCTTTGCAGAGAGGATTTCAGGGCAAGAACGCTGTTTGCAACGCATTACCACGAGCTTACGGCTTTGTCAGAGCAGATAGACGGAGTTGCAAACCTCAATGTCGATGTTGCGGAGGAAAACGGCAATATAGTGTTTCTTCACAAAATAGTACCCGGCTCGGCCAGCAGAAGCTACGGCATACACGTTGCAAAGCTTGCGGGAGTTCCAAAACAGCTGCTCCGGAATGCAGAGGAAAGACTCCTTGCGCTTGAAAAAAATCAGGCGGAGCATATGACGGAAACATCACACCATACAGAGCTCAGGGAGGAAGAGCAGCTTTCACTGTTTTCACTTGCGCCTGACCCTGTAACAGAAAAACTCAGAAGCATAGATTTAATGGAAACAACACCGTCACAGGCATTCAAAATACTTGAGGAACTCAAGGAGATACTCAAATGAAAAAAATTCTGATGATAACTGCAGGATATAGGTAAACCGAAATGATTAGACTACTTGAAAAAAAAGTTGCAGACAAGATAGCGGCGGGAGAGGTTGTAGACAGACCGCTTTCAGTCGTAAAAGAGCTTGTCGAAAATTCAATAGACGCAGGAGCAGGAGCGATTACCGTCGAGATAAAAAAAGGCGGCAAAACATATATCAGAGTAAGCGACACCGGCTGCGGCATCAGCGCAGATGAGGTTGCCACAGCGTTTAAGCGTCATGCCACCAGCAAAATTACAGAGGCGGAGGATCTTGACAGCATACAGACTCTGGGATTCAGAGGTGAAGCCCTTGCAAGCATAGCCGCGGTTTCAAGAACCGAGCTTATAACCAGAACCTCTGATGCCAAAACAGGTACAAGCATAGTGATAGAGGGCGGCGAAACAGCCGGAATTTCAGCCATAGGCTGCGATAACGGCACTACAGTAATAGTCAGAGATCTGTTTTACAACGTGCCTGCCAGATACAAGTTTATGAAATCAGACAGCGCGGAAGCAACCCTCATAACCGAATTTGTATCACAGATGGCGCTGGCCTATCCCGATATCAGATTCAGGTTTGTGAACAACGAAGCCGTGCAGTTTCTGACGCAGGGCAGAGGCGACAGATATAACAGCATACTTACAATATACAGCAAAGACATAGGCAAAAGCCTTGTGCCAGTGGAATACCGAAGCAGCGAAATGAAGCTCTCAGGCTATGTTTCAAATGTTGGTGAAAGCCGAAACAGCCGCAAAAATCAGGTTTTCTTTGTAAACGGCAGAGTGGTGTCAAGCAAAGTGATGGATACGGCAGTCAAAAACGCATACAGAGAAAGACTTTTTACAGGCAGATTTCCCATAGCTTTTCTGTTTCTTGAGGTAAAGCCCGGCACTCTTGATGTCAACATTCATCCCAACAAAAAAGAAATACGCTTTGATGATGAAAAATCAGTAGAATATTTTGTTACCGAGGCAATAAAACAGGCTCTTGCAACAAAAGAAGCAGTTCCTGAGGTAAATGTTCAGGAGATAAGGGCAGCCGAAAAGCCTGTAAACAAGACTGCTGAAGCAGAGGAGCAGGTCACAATACCCGCAGATGTGCCGGAGCCTGCACGTCCCAAAAGGCCTGAGCCTCAAAAGGTGATTATCAGCGAAAAACCGGACAAAGGCAGCCAGCTTAACATAAAAGAATTATTGTCAACAATGCGGGAGGAATCCGAAATCGGAGAAAACACGAGCATTATCAGACCTGCCGTTTCAAGGCCGTTTGAATTTGCCGGCCTTACAATCAGAGGCTCTGTTTTTGCAACCTACATAATCGCGGAGGACGAGTCCGATATGTACCTTATAGACCAGCACGCGGCGCACGAGAGAATATTCTACGAAAAGCTGATTAAACAGTTTGAGTCGGAAGAAAAACTGCACCAGCCGGTGCTGACACCGGTCATATTCAGCCTGCCTCTTACAGTCGCAGACGATGAATGGACAGGCATACTGTTTAATATGGGATATACAATAGAGCCTTTTGGCGAGCGTACATACAGAATTACCGAAATTCCAATGTTTATGGAAATTTCGGAGGCGGAGGATTTTGTTAAGGATTTCATATCATCAATAGATGAGGAAACAGACCTCAAATCACAGAAAACCCTTGACAGGCTGGCCTCAAAGGCCTGCAAAAGCGCTGTCAAAGGCAACGACAGTCTGAACGATACAGAGACAGCGCAGCTGATTAAAGACCTGTCAGCCTGTGACAATCCGTTTTCCTGCCCTCACGGCAGACCTACGTTTATCAGGCTTGGAAGATACCAGATAGAAAGGATGTTCAAACGTGTCTAAAAAAATATTCACAGGGCTTGGAATACTCCTGATAATATACTGGCTTGGGATTTCTCTGTTCATAGGCTTTGGGCAGATGTTTTCATACATATGGCTTGCAGGAGGCATATTCCTCATAATATTTGGCCGTATGAAAAAATCAGCTGTCAAAAAAATACTTGCAGGACTTATGATAGTATCCCTTTGCGCCTGCGCCGTTCTTGAAATCCCTATAATCAGAGGCGCGGTTTCAGAGCCTGACAGCAATGCCGATTATGTCATAGTGCTGGGCGCCAAGGTAAACGGCACGAGGCCGTCAAGAGTTCTTAGACAGAGACTTGACACAGCAATAGAATACGCAGAACAAAACAGCGATTCGGAAATAATAGTTACAGGCGGCAAAGGCACTGATGAGGACATATCCGAAGCCGAAGCCATGAAAAACTACCTTGTCAAAAAAGGCATATCAGGCGATAGAATAATCACCGAAAACAAAGCGGCGGATACAGGAGAAAACCTTGAATTTTCAAAGGATATAATCGGTGATACAGACAAAAGCATCGTAATAGTCACCTCGGACTTTCATATGTACCGGGCTGTAAAAATCGCAGAGCAGACAGGATTTACCCGCATATCGGGACTGCCTGCGCGCACAGATGCGGGACTTGTTCCCAACTATTATGTTCGTGAGGCCTTTGGCGTTATCAAATATTTTGTATTATGAAGAGACAGATAATAATTATTGCAGGGCCCACTGCGGTCGGAAAAACAGAATATGCAATAGAAACAGCAAAAGCGATAAACGGAGAAATAGTATCGGCAGACTCCATGCAGCTTTATAAATATATGGACATAGGCAGCGCCAAACCGTCCAGAGAGGAGCTGTCACAGGTAAAGCACTATCTTGTGGATCAGATAGATCCGAGAGAAAAATTCTCTGTTGCCCGGTACCGGCAGCTTGCAATGGATGCAATCAGAGAAATATTTGACAGGGGTAAAATCCCTGTGGTTTCAGGCGGTACAGGCCTTTATATCAGCTCTCTGATGTATGAAATGGACTTTGCGGCAGCGCCTGCGGATGATGCTTTCAGAAAAAGCCTTGAAGCCCTTGCAGCACAAAAAGGCAGAGAATACCTTCATTTGCGGCTTGCAGAGCTTGACCCCGATGCCGCTGCAAGAATACACCCAAACAATGTCAAAAAAGTCATAAGAGCCATAGAGGCGGCCCAGAGCGGCAATAAGATCAAAAGCTTTGACAGGGCCTCAGTTCCGGTAGCCTGCTATGACGTGCTTCTTGCAGGACTTACAAGAGACAGGGAAGAGCTTTATGAGCGCATCAACAAAAGAGTTGACCTTCTGATTGCAAAAGGCCTTGAGGCAGAGGTTGCCGCGCTTATGCAGATGGGACTCGGATACGATGATATTTCCATGAAGGGAATAGGCTACAAGGAGATAATAGGTTCGCTTGAAGGGAAGTATTCCATGAATGAAGCAATAGAGCTTATCAAAAAAAACACCCGTCATTACGCCAAAAGGCAGCTTACATGGCTGAGGCGCTATGATGACATAAAATGGTTCAATCTCTCCTCATATGAGGACAAGGAAAAGGCTTTGGGAGATATTCTTAAATGGCTGAGAACAGAAAAAAACAGATAAAAATTCACAACAAGAGCGATAAGCCCGACAATATAGTGATGAAGGAGCATGAAATTCTGCTGCAGTGTCAGGAGATAGAGTCGCAGCTTCCGTCTTTTTTGAGGGGATTTTTTAACTACCTCAAGGGGAATGTGCTGCCTATGACAAGGCTGGCATACCTGCACGATATACGCTTTTTTTTCAATTATCTTGTAAATGACACAGAGCTGACACATTGCAGTGATATAAAAAAAATAGAATTAGAGGATTTCAAAAAGATAAAGGCTGTGGATGTCAACCTGTTTATAGACTACTGCAGGCAGTATCAGGTTGAAACAGACAAAGCGATCATAATATACGAAAACAGCAACAAAACGCTTGCGCGCAAAAAATCATCAATATCGGTAATGTTCAAGCAGCTTTACAGAGACGGGCTTCTTGACAAAAACATCACCGACGGATTTGACCCCATCAGGGTGCCAAGGGCAGGTGAGCGTGAAATCAAGGCTCTTCAGGATAATGAGGTCATGCTGATGCTTGATGCCGTTACAACAGGAAACGGCCTCACCCCAAAGGAATACGAATTCTGGCAAAAAACCAGACGGAGAGACAAGGCCATACTGATGCTGTTTGTCACCTACGGGCTTCGTCTTTCGGAGCTGCAGCAGCTTAATGTTTCATCGTTTAACTTTAACAGGGGTGAATTCAAAATATACCGGAAACGCGGCAAGGAATCACTGATGCCCCTGAACGAATCAGTATATGAAGTGATTACGGAATACATAGAGCTCGAAAGAGCCTCAGAGGATACTCTGACAGATGAATACAAAGATGCGCTTTTTCTTTCGCTTCAGGGCAGGAGAATGACAGAGAGGCAGATAAGAGAGCTTGTCAGAAAATATACCTCGATAGGTATGAAAACATCAAGAGAAGGGGGATATTCCCCTCACAAGCTTCGCGCTACAGCCGCAACAAGTCTCATAGGCAGAGGCAATTCAATATATGATGTGGCGGCGCTTTTAGACCACGAGCAGGTTACAACAACACAGCTTTATGCTGCTCACAAAAAGAATATAAAAAGAGATCTTGTCAAAGATATGGAATGGGAAATAGAAAGGAAAGAAGGAAATAATGAAAAATAACACATTTGATCTGCTAAACAGAGAGTTTGGAATCAGCGAAAAGGTGCTTAATCTGGTTAATGAGGCAGAGAAGGAAGTAAGCGGTATTTTCGACGAGCTTGACGACATCATGACATATAACCAGTACAAGGTGCTTGATGCTTTTCAGAAAAACAGAATAAGCGACAGACACTTTGCATGGAATACAGGCTACGGTTATGATGATCCGGGCAGAGATGCCATCGAAAGAGTATGGTCTGATATATTCGGTACCGAAAGCTCACTGGTAAGACCTATAATCGTAAACGGCACACATGCTCTTTCACTGATACTGATGGGGCTTCTGATGCCAGGAGATGAGCTTATCTACTGTACGGGCAAGCCTTACGACACTCTTGAGGAGGTAATCGGAACAAGAGGCGAGGGCAAGGGCTCTCTGAGAGAATACGGCGTTACGTTCAGACAGATTGAGCTTACACCTGAGGGAAACATTGATCTGGAAGCATTAAAAAACGCCATTTCGGACAAAACTAAAATGGTGACGGTACAGAGAGCCACAGGCTATGGCTGGAGAAAGGCCATAACAATAGACCAGATTAAGGAATGGGCTGAATTTGTCCATGAAATAAATCCGGATATCATACGAATGGTTGATAACTGCTACGGTGAGTTCCTGCATACATATGAGCCTACACAGGTGGGCGCTGATATAATTGCAGGCTCTCTTATCAAAAATCCGGGAGGCGGACTTGCTCTCACAGGCGGATATGTAACTGGCAGAGCAGACCTTGTGGAGAGAATATCCTACAGAATGACCTGCCCGGGAATAGGAGGAGAATGCGGGCTTACCTTCGGACAGACAAGAACCATGCTTCAGGGGCTTTTCCTTGCGCCAAGAACAGTAAACGGCGCTGTCAAGGGCGCAATACTCTGCGGCAGAGTGTTTGAAAAGCTGGGATATGATGTCTGCCCTAAGCCGGAGGATGAAAGAAGCGATATCATAGAGGCAGTAAGACTTGGCTCCCCTGAGGCTGTAGTGGCATTCTGCAAGGGCATACAGGCTGCCGCTCCTATAGATTCCTATGTAAGTCCGGAGCCTTGGGATATGCCCGGATATGAGGATCCTGTAGTAATGGCGGCAGGAGCATTTGTTCAGGGTTCGTCAATAGAGCTTTCTGCCGACGCACCTATCAGAGAACCGTACAATGTGTATTTTCAGGGCGGCATAACCTATGAACATTCAAAGTTCGGAGTCATAAAAGCTCTGCAGAAGCTTTATGATGAAAAACTTCTGAACATATAGGATTTGGGGACAAGGATCGGAGATTGGATATGGTTATTACTGAACAGAAAAGAAAAAGAATAAATATTTACTTCAAAGCATTTATTCTGCTGGTTATTCTTGTGGGGATACCGCTGTATTTTTACTTTTTTCAGCGAGACTTTATAACGCAGTTCACAAGCGTCAGTGATATCGAGAATTATCTTGCGGAACATAAGAGAACAGGGGTGCTCTCCTATATCTGCGCTCAGATAATACAGATTATAATATGTGTTATACCGGGGCAGCCGTTTCAGTTCGCGGCCGGATATGTTTTTGGCCCGTGGCAGTCGCTGCTGTTTTCAATAATAGGTATTGCCCTTGGGGCAACAATCACATTTTTCCTTGCAAAGCTCCTTGGCAGAGATTTTATGTATCTTTGCTTCGGACAGATGAAGGTTGTTGAATACCTTGAGAAATTCAGCTCCAAACGCGGATATATACTGCTGTTTGTGCTGTATTTCATACCGGGATTCCCTAAGGATTTTGTAAACTATATCGCAGGGCTATCAAATCTGAAATGGGGACCGTTCATTATAATCTCATCAATAGCAAGAATCCCCGCAATGATGGGAAGCATACTGCTGGGCACATTTACCAAGACCGAAAACTATACTCTTGCGGTTGTTCTTGTTGTCGCTGTTATAATACTTACGCTGCTGTGCCTCAAAAACAAGCAGAAAATACTTGACTGGAGCGACAGGGTATATGACAAGCTCAGTCATCTGAAATACTAAGCTATGCAGAGTCATTACGGCTCTGCATATTTATTAAAAATCAAAAAAGAAATAACCGTTATCAGCTGCTACTGTAACGGTTATTAAATAATTACATACTAATTATATTATCAGTATATTATTTTGCTCTTTTCTTATTGCAATAACTGAAAGATTAGAGTATACTTTTTAGCACAAAGGGTGCGCTTATAAGACGGTTAGCTCCGGAAGGGAGAACATACTATGTCTGACTATGAAGTCTTGGTCATCGTATTGATGGTTATGGGATTAGTGGTTAGCGTGGGGAACCACAACGGAAAATAACCGCCAATGGCTTGCAACTATGACGGTTATTCATGTTATAATAACTTAACATAGGGGCTAGCCGCAAGGCGTCACCCTTTGTTATATAGATTGTAACATATCCAGAGAATTAACTCAACACAAAATAACTTCACATGGAATATAACCGGGCGGAGCCATCACGGCTCTGTATTCTTAACGGAAAATAACCGCCAACGCTGTTAACTCTGACGGTCATTTGTAATAAATAAATATAGGGGCTAGCCGCAGGGCATCGCCCTTTGTTATATAGATTGTAACATATTCAGAGAATTAGCTCAACATAAAATAACTATACAGGAGGTACATCAGGGGGTATATCAGGGGGTATATAATCACCAGTTTGAAACATTTAATGGGACTTGAAACCCCGAAGTCAGAACCTTTTGTTTTTACCAGCTTCATAAGATAATACGTTCTCACCCTTTTAGAACATTTGTTTAATTTTCCTCTTGACTGCGAACAGATATTCGTTTATAATGTGTTCAAGAACAAATGTTTAGAGAGGGTGAGTGATATGAAAAAGTCTTTAAAAGTAAAATCAAGATTCAGGTTTACAGCATTTGTACTTGTTATGCTGTTTGCAGTTACAGGCTTGTTTAATACAGCGCTTGGTCTTAACAGCGCTGCAGGTCTGACAAAGCAGGAATACATTGAAGTCAGCATAAATTCCGGAGATACATTATGGACCATAGCTGAGCAATATATGCCGCCGGATATAGACAAACGCAAAGCAGTCCATATTCTAAAGAGTATCAATGATATAGACAGCCATCTGCAGCCGGGACAGACAATACTGATACCTGAATACGCATAGGCTTATTTGTAGAGTATTTGTAAGGTAATACGATACCGGCACACATATAAAAATCGCTTAAAACGCAAAATAGAGCCTCAATAATTCTAGGCAGTTCTCAAATTATAATAACAATCCTTAAACTCCAACATAGACAGATGGCCTTGGGCATATAAGTAAACAACTTGCTCAAGGTTGTCATTTCTGTATTAACTATTCCCAAAATTATGTTTTTAGGAATAGTTATAAAAAACATAAATCAAGGAAGCACCTGTTAAATGCTTCCCCTGTCTTATAATACAGATAACTGCCCCGGCAGTTCGCCTGTATCATCTTTGAGTGATTTTATTTTCTTTGTATATATTTTGTCTGATGGCTTCATTTCACTGCAAAGCAGCAAGCTGTCAGGATCATATAGCTTTATACTCTCAGCAACTGCGAAATCATCATAGTTCGCATAACAATACCTGCACCCGTTTTTACAGGTGTTATATGTCCCTATATCGATGCTCTCAAAGCATCCGCAAACCTCTCTCTGGTTTTTATCTTTGCCGCATTTCAGATTTATTCCTATGATTTCCTCTATCAGGCTTTTATCTATACAGCAGCCGTGTTCTATTCCGTCAGATGATAGATCAACCGCTTCTGCACAGGAATATATATCCATATTCATCTCTCTGGAAACAGCAGAAAGCTCTGCTGCTATTTCATGCATATCATTATCTGAAATATCTTCTATACCAAGGTTTGCTGTATTGCGTTTTGTTTTGGCATACATATCTACAAAACTTATAACCGCCCTTTGGGTATACCCTTTCAGGCAGCCTGCGATTTCTCTGAAGTTCTGTATATGATATTCCTTTGTATATTTAGAGTTGATAAGTATAGGGTCGTATCTCCATACTACCTTGTCCTTTCCTATCTTATCCGACAATTCCCTAAACAACCTTATCAATGTACCTTTGTCCGGTAAATTAAGTTCAACATCTTTGCCATAACCGTTCAAAGTGAACTGAAAATAGTAATTATAGCTTTTTAGCTCGTCCAGCTTATAAATTATGCCGGAGGGATTTTTAGTCCAGAAAACTATACAGTCAACCACATCAGGATTTATGTCTATTTCGCTTATCTGATGTGTGTTCATCGGATTTCTTACCTGTATTTTCCCTTCTTTTATGCGGTTTATAAACCAGTCTGCATAATATGCAGGTATGTCCGTTCTTCTGCTTGCACTGATAATCATAGTAACATCCTTGATAAATGCTTTTTCCTCTGTTGTATTCCTCTGATGAGTGTGATATAATCTAGTCAAACAAAGGACAGAACCGTTTAAAGCGGTCGCCATTATTTGGAAGTATTAAATAACCGCCAGTTTAGCGCTATCGGCGGTTATTTACTTTTTTGAGTTCAGGCTTAACAAAACTAATCCCAATACTCCAATTACTATTGAAAGTATTTCGTAGTCTGTCATATCCTTAATACCTTTCTAAAGCAGTCAACCGCCTTATAGCCTGCCCTTTGTATAATAATTTTACTCTGCAGGTCTGTGCTTTGTCAATTAAAAAGAGAATAAAATATATTAAAGGTATATTAAAAATGACATAAGCAAAACATTTATGTCATTAATGGAGTATTCAATTCTAACATCTGCTGTCCAGATAGCTCTGCAGAATTATAACTGCAGCCTGTCTGTCAATTATCTGTTTTCTTTTGTTTCTGCGCATATCAGCCTCTATGAGAACGCGCTCCGCCATCATAGTTGTCAGCCTTTCGTCATAGAAATCTATTTTGATATCAGCCATACCGCTGCTTCTCATCTTGTTTTCAAGCATTGTTTTAAATTCATAGACCTTCTCTGTCTGCTGGCTGTCACGTCCGTCCATGCTCCTTGGCAGGCCTATAACTACAGTATCACAGTCATATTCCCTGATGTAATCCATTACCTTGCCCGCGTCTTTTCTGATTCCTACTCTTTCAATAGTAGTGATACCCTGAGCCGTTATGTTCAAAGCATCACTTACTGCAACACCAATCGTCTTGTCACCTACGTCTAAACCTATTTTTCTCATAATGTCCTCGTTCTTTTAATATTACAAAAGAAACGGTATCAGGCTGATTGACCGAATACCGTTTGCTTTAATCTCTTTATTTGTTCAGAAATGCTCTTAGCATTTCCTCTACAATATCATCTCTTTCCAGTCTGCATATAATATTACGAGCATTGTTGTGGCTTGTAATATACGAAGGGTCTCCCGACAGAATATAGCCGACCATCTGATCAATAGCGTTATATCCTCTTTCGTCAAGTGCGTTATAAACATCTGTTAGTATGTCTGCCGTTGATCTTTTTTCAATCTTGTCAGCGTTATACATGATAGTGTTTCTCTTATCCATTGGTTTACCTCCTGTACACTACATATATTATACTTGTTTCGGAAGAAATAAACAATACATAAAATTACTTAGATTAAGGTTTCTGCAACCTTAAATGCATCTGCAACCCTGCCCGGATCCTTGGCACCGGCCTGAGCCATGTCAGCCTTGCCGCCGCCGCCGCCGCCGGCTGCCGCTGCAATCTGTTTAATCATATTTCCTGCATGGTATCTGTCAAGTAAATCATCGGTAATTGAAACCATAAATGTTACCTTGCCTCCGTTTACTGCAGCAAATACCATTATAACTGATTTGTTTGATGCTTTGATATCATCTGACAGAGTTCTGAGGTCATTTATGGTCAGGTCATCAAACTGTTTTGTAACAAGTCTGACACCGTTTATTTCCCTGGCTTCTGCCAGAATGTCACCCATCTGATCTCCCATTGCCTGTTTTTTGAGTTCTTCTATTTCCTTTTTCAGGCTTTTTACTTCCTCAGCAAGCGCTGCTGCTTTTTCGGCTACGCCTGCAGGGTTTGTCTTGAGAATTTCGGCGGTTTCACTGATTACAGCAGCATTCTGGTTGTATTTCTCATAAATGCCGTAGCCTGTCACAGCTTCTATTCTTCTTACTCCCGCTGCAACACCGCTCTCGCTTGTAATCTTAAATGCGCCTATTTCTCCTATATCGTAAACGTGAGTGCCGCCGCACAGTTCCTTGCTGAAATCACCTATTTTAACTACTCTTACTGTATCGCCGTATTTCTCGCCAAACAGTGCGGTAGCTCCGTCTGCAATAGCCTCCTCTGCCGATTTGATTTCTGTTCCAACCTTTGTAAACTCGTTGATTTTTGCATTTACAATCGCTTCAACTCTGGCAAGGTCGTCTTTGCTTACAGCTTCATAATGGCTGAAGTCAAATCTGAGGTTTTCTTTTGTAACCTTGGAGCCCGCCTGATTTACATGGCTGCCTAAAACCTCTCTGAGAGCCTTGTGCAGAAGGTGCGTCGCAGTATGGTTTCTTGAAATATTGTTTCTTACTGCTGCATCAACTGCCGCTTTTACTTCATCGCCTGTTTTGAGGGTGCCCTTGTTTACAGTAGCTTTGTGCACAAATATTCCGTTTGTTTTCTGAACATCCTTCACATGAGCTTCCATGCCCTCTGTGCTGATTGTGCCTGTATCCGCAACCTGTCCGCCGCTTTCGGCATAAAACGGTGTGCTGTCAAGTACAACGGATATTTCGCCGGATGCGGCATCCGCATGGTCAATCTGCGCATTGTCTTTGAGTATGGCAAGCACTTTGGCGGTGCCTGTCCTTGTCTCATAGCCTGTAAACTCTGTTTTGTCAAAGTCAAGCTCTGCGCCTGCTTCTTTCCAGCCGATGCTGTCCTTGTCTCTGATTGCAGCTCTTGCGGTTTCTTTTTGTTTTTGCATATAGCTTTCAAATTCCTCTATATCGGTTGTATATCCCTGTTCTTCGAGGATTTCTTTTGTAAGCTCTATAGGGAAGCCGTAGGTGTCATACAGCTTGAATGCTTTTTCGCCTTCCAGTCTGTCTGTGCCTTTTGACTTCATCTGCTGCATATATTCATCGAGAATAGCTGTTCCCTGATCTATTGTGGAGCTGAATTTTTCTTCTTCGATTGAAAGAATTTTTTTGATGTAGTCTGCTTTTTGCTCCAGTTCAGGATATGCTTTGCCTGAAACTTTTATTACTCTGTCTGCAAGCTCCGGCAGGAATGAGCCTGTAATTCCGAGTATTCTGCCATGTCTTGCTGCTCTCCTCAGCAGTCTCCTCAATACATATCCCCTGCCCTCGTTGCCCGGCATGATGCCGTCGGCAATCATGAATGTCAGTGATCTGATGTGGTCGGTTATGATTCTGATGCTTACATCTGTGTCTTTGGCTCCGCTGCCGTATTCAACACCTGATTTCTCAACAACACCATCGAGTATGTATTTGATTGTATCTATATCAAAGATTGAATCCACGCCCTGCATGATGCATGCAAGTCTTTCGAGTCCCATACCTGTATCGATATTAGGGTGTGCAAGGTCGCTGTAATTGCCCTCGTCGTCTTTGGAGAACTGGGTAAATACATGGTTCCAGAATTCGATATATCTGTCGCATTCACAGCCCGGTTTGCAGTCGGGACTGCCGCAGCCGTATTCCTCACCTCTGTCATAGTAGATTTCGGAGCACGGTCCGCACGGACCCGTGCCGATTTCCCAGAAGTTGTCATCCTTGCCGAGTCTGACTATTCTTTCGGCAGGCATGCCTATGGCTTTCCATATTTCAACAGCCTGCTCGTCATCCTCGTAAACTGTTGCCCATACTTTGTCGGCAGGCATTTTGAGAACTTCGGTTATGAATTCCCAGCCCCATGTAAGGGATTCTTTTTTGAAGTAGTCGCCGAATGAAAAGCTGCCCAGCATCTCAAAGAATGTGCCGTGTCTTGAGGTATGTCCCACATTGTCTATATCGCCTGTTCTGATACATTTCTGACAGGTTGTCATTCTTTTGCTCGGCGGTGTTTCAAGACCTGCAAAATATGGCTTGAGAGGCGCCATGCCTGAGTTGATTATGAGGAGACTCTTGTCGTTTTCGGGTATCAGCGAAAAGCTCTGTCTCTTATAGTGTCCTTTGCTTATATAAAAATTCTGGAATAATTCTCTGATTTCATTTAAACCTAGTTTTTCCATTACTGTCCTCCGTAAAATTTGCTTTGTAACTTATTTATTTTACCATAAGAACGCTGTAAAGTCATCATTTTTGAGGCATATTGTAAAAACTTCTGAGAATGACCTCCCAGAAGTTTAATGTTTACAGCATATCGTGTATCATTTTGTTTGTGTCGTCAGCAATATCACATACGCTGTTTTTTAAATGTCTTCTCTTTTTTTCAGGCATTGATGCATACAGCATCGTTCCTGCAATGGCGCCTGCCATTCCCAGCCCCAAAATACATTTTACCGCACTGGCCATAATATCCCTCCTGTTTAATTATTTCGTTATTATGGTTTCCACATTTGTTTTAAATATGATATAATTTTTTGAACCGGGAGGAACAATATTATGAAATACAGTGAATTAGGTAAAACAGGAATCAAAGTAAGCCGGATAGGTTTCGGCGTTCTGACTGTAGGCGGTTCGCAGCTTAATCTGCCTGTTGAAAAAGGCGCTGAGGTTCTCAGATATGCTTTTGAAAAAGGCATTGATTTTCTGGATACAGCCCAGTATTATCAGACCTATCCGTATATACGCGCAGCTCTTGCAGGCGGCAGGTTTGAGCCTGTCATAGCTTCAAAATGCCTTGATTATACATACAGGGATATGGAGTATGCCATAGAGGAGGCGCGGCGTGAGCTTGACAGAGATGTTATAGATATATTTCTGATGCACGAGGTCAGAAACGATCCGGATCTGGAGCTTAGAGCCGGCGCATGGGAGTGTCTGAACGACTATAAGGCAAAAGGCATTGTCAGAGCAATAGGCATATCCACTCACCATACGGATGTGGCGCACAAGGCGGCCGGTATTCCCGAATGTGATATACTGTTTCCTCTGATCAATTACAGAAGCCTCGGTATCAGATGCGGTACAGGACCCGGAACAAAGGAGGATATGGCGGAAGCCATAAGGCTTTGCTCCGAAAAAGGCAAAGGTGTTTTTGCAATGAAGGTCTTTGGAGGAGGCAATCTTACCGGCACCTATCAGCAGGCTCTTGATTATGTAAAAAATCTGCCGGGAGTTGATTCGATGATGATAGGCTTTGGCAAAGCCCATGAGATCGATCAGATTTGCGATTATATAGACGGCGTTATGGAGCCGGATTTTCAGCCTGATGTCTCGCAGAAGAAAATAAGGATAGATCAGGGGGACTGCGAGGGCTGCGGCGCCTGTATCGAAAGGTGTCCTAATCATGCCATATTCCGAAACTCAAACGGACTTGCGGAGGTTGACCACAGCATATGTCTGACCTGCGGCTACTGCGCCCCCAAATGTCCTGTCAGGGCAATTATTATGTTCTGATATGTTTACAGCGCGGCATATCTGTGTCGCGCTGTTTTCAGTCTATAAATCCTCCTCCGATTACCATGTCATTGTAATAAAACACAATGGACTGTCCGGGGGTTGCGGCTCTCTGAGGCTCTGTGAATACAGCCTCTACCGTGTCCTCATCAATCTGTCTTATCACTGCCTTAGCAGGCTTTGCGGCATATCTTATCTTTGCCTCTACCTCTGCCCCGTCAAAGTATTCCGGTAAAGTGCCTGATCCTGTGGCCGTAAAGAAATTGTCTCCGGAATATACGGTATTGCTGAAAAGGTCACTGTTGTCTCCAAGAGTTACCGTATTATTATTATTGTCAAGTTTAAGAACAAACATCGGTTTTCCGAATGTCATGCCAAGTCCCTTGCGCTGCCCTACCGTAAAATTGACAATACCCTGATGTGACCCGATTATATTGCCGTCAGGGTCAATGAAATTGCCCGGCTCTGCCCTGTAGCCTCTGTCTCTGAGCAAATCAAGATATGTGCTGCCGTCCGGTATGAAGCATATCTCCTGACTGTCTTTCTGATGTGCATTGCTCATGCCTGCATCATCGGCTATTTTTCGCGTCTCGTCTTTGGTTTCAAGGTTTTCAAGCGGCATCAGAAATCTTGCGATAACCTCCTGAGGCAGTCTGTAAAGCATATATGTCTGGTCTTTTTTGAGGTTGCGTCCGCGTCTGATATACCATGAGGATGTCGCCTCATCATAGCAGGTGGAGCCGTAATGCCCTGTCGCTATATAGTATGCCCCGATACTGTCCGCATAATCTGTCAGTGTTTTGAATTTGACGCATGGATTGCACACAATGCACGGGTTTGGAGTTCTGCCGGCTATGTATTCGCTGCAGAAGTTATTTACAACGGTACCGTAAAATTCTTCGTGAACATTCCTGTGTACAAAGTCTATACCTGCTTCATCTGCTGCTTTGCGGGCTGCAGCTATGCCTGCCTCATTTCCCTCCGATATATCGAAATAGAGGCCTGTGACCTCATACCCCTGCTCTTTTAACAGCAAAGCGGCGATAGTACTGTCCACCCCGCCGCTTAAACCAAGAACTACTTTTTTCTTATCCAGATTGTAATTCATCTCTATTCTTCCTCTGTGCATCCATGCTCGTCATCATCGTCTGCATCCGGGTCAAAGCCTTCAAGTCCCGCATAGGTTTTGCCGGTTTTTTGAGCATAGTCGTAAATTGCTGATTTGATTGCATGGTCTGCCAGAACAGAGCAGTGAACCTTGACTGCAGGAAGCCCGCCAAGCTCGTTTATGATCTGTTTGTTTGTAATTGCAAGAGCCTCGTCTATTGTTTTGCCGATAATCATATCTGTCGCAACGCTTGATGATGCGATTGCCGAGCCGCAGCCGAAGGTTTTGAATTTGGCATCTTTGATAACATCATCTTCGATTTTGAGTGTTATCTGCATCATATCTCCGCATACAGGGCTTCCGTATGTGCCCGTGCCGTCTGCGTTTTCGATTTCTCCGACATTATGAGGATTCATAAAATGATCCATTACTTTATCGTTATATAATCCCATAGTATGTTACCAACCTTTCTTTTCTGATACTGAAGATATTTCTCTTAATTTTGCCACTGTTGCGGTGAGTTTCTCAACCACATAGTCAAGGTCTTCCTTTGTGGTGAACTCGCCTACCGTAAATCTGAGTGAGCCGTGGATTTTTTCAACCGGTACTCCAAGCGCCGAAAGCACGTGTGACGGCTCCAGTGATTTTGATGAGCAGGCTGAGCCTGTCGATACGCTTATGCCCTGCGCATCAAGGTAAAGAAGCATGGCTTCGCCCTCTATATATTCAAATGTGATATTCGCATTGCCCGGATGTCTGTGCTCCATGCTGCCGTTTACAAATACATTCGGTATGTTCTTTTTAACTTCGTCTATGAAGTAGTTTCTCAGGCTGCTTACTCTCTTGATATGTTCATCTAAAGTGTCGTTTGCAAGCTCTGCGGCCTTGCCGAAGCCCACTATGCCCGGCAGATTCTCTGTACCTGCTCTTTTTTTGTTTTCCTGCGCTCCGCCGTGAATAAAGCTCGGCATTCTGACGCCTTTGCGGATATATAACGCGCCTATGCCCTTAGGTCCGTATATCTTGTGTCCCGACATTGACATAAGATCCACGCCAAGGTCTTTAACGTCAATAGGTACGTTGCCCAGTCCCTGTACGGCATCCGTATGCATTGTAATGCCGTGTTCCTTCGCTATTTTAGCAATCTCTCTGATTGGCTGAATTGTACCGACTTCGTTGTTAACAAGCATGATGCTGATCAGTATTGTTTTGTCTGTGATAGATGCTTTTAGCTGCTCAATGTCTACAAAGCCTTCGCTGTCAACATCAAGATAGGTAACATCATAGCCGTGCTTTTCGAGCCACTGGCACGAATGCAGTATTGCGTGATGTTCGATTTTTGATGTGATTATGTGATTGCCCTTTGAAGCCTTGGCTTCGGCAATACCTTTGAGAGCCCAGTTGTCCGCCTCTGTACCGCTGCCTGTGAATGTTATCTCTGCAGGCGCAGCCCCTATAAGTGCTGCCAACTGCTCTCTTGCTTTGGTTATGGCATCCTTTGATTCAAGACCCATTGTATATAAACTGGAAGGGTTTCCATACATATCAGAGAAATAAGGCAGCATTTCTTTTAATACTTCTTCTTTAACCGGTGTTGTTGCTGAATAATCTAAATAAACGTTTTTCATTAAATACTCCTTTTTCTATGTTAAACACTAACCTTTATTATAACAAATTTCAGCAAAATTAAAAGACTTCGCAAAAACTTTTTTATCAAATATCTGCATAAACATTATCAATTTTTTTATGACTGCACAGTTATTCTCGCTATTTTATCTGTATGCCCTGTTTTTTTGATGACAACAACATAACTGATACTCTCATATATGCCGTTTTCAAAGCGCCAGTCTATAACGGCACTGTATACCTCATATCCCGATTTGGCAGATGTACGCTCAATACTTTTTATGTACATATCCTTAATCCGGCATATTTCTGTATTGCTGAAGCTGTCTATGTATTCAAGGTCAGCCTCAAGCTGTTTTCCGGTTTCGATTTCATAGAGCTTCTCTCTTGCAGCCTCCTGTGTAAGCTCACCATACTGCAGTAACTTAAAAACACCTGTCCTCTGCGAAAGCAGATATTTGGCATCGCCACCGGCGTTATCAAAACCTGTAAGCACCAAAAACGCACACAGCAGCAGTACTGCCGCTGCCATCACATATCTTTTTTTCATAATCTCCTACCCCCTGTAAGAGATATTGTAAAATAAAAAGGAAGCAATATGTAAATATTGCTTCGTCTTTTGTCTGCATTTAATTGGTTTTTTCAACATCGTCTACAATTTCGATGTTTTCAAGCTGCGCTCTGAAATTCTCTCTGAAAGCCTTGAGATAACGCTCTCTGAGAAGTTTTTGCTCGACCTTCTCCTCGTTTGTAAGACCCTCAGCCTTGCTTTTTTTGGCAAGGGTGTTGATTCTGTCTACAAGCTCCTTGGTAATTCTGTTTTCCATCATTAACTCCTCTGTATATTAATCTTGTCTATTCTATCACAATTCTGAAATACATGTTCATTATATCACACACGCCATCAAAAAACAACAAACAAATTATATTTTTGACAGCAAATAAATCAATATCTTATTTAAGCACTTAAAATCCTCGACAGTTTTTTACTCCGCCCCTCGTCCAGTTCCCTGATTTCTTCAAAAACAGAAAATGTAAGCACTCCTGTAACAACAAACAGCATAAATACCTTGGCCGGGTATCCTATACCTTTAAGTAAATTCCACTTAACCTGTTTATCTCTTGCAATACCCAGAAAAACAGCCACCAGTAATAATTAAGCAGGAGCGTTGAAATTACAATGCTTCTGCTTTTTAGTGCGACTGCCCGTCGCACAGAAAAGCGGGCTTTCATCATACTCAGCTAACTGTTCTTTATGCATCCTGCTTTTCCTCTAAAGATTTTAATGTTTGATCCGCAAGGATAAACTTTCCTTCGATTTTATCCAATTCTTCCGGTGTTGTTGATGCAAGAATATCCTGCTTTGCATTCCAAACAAAGTCATGCAAAATGCAGATAGGATTCTTTTCATCATTAAGATTCATTTTATTTTCATACCGCATATAATCGCCAATCACTGCCGCCCCTTTCTCAAGCAGTAATTCCTGTCTGAATGAAAACTCTCTTGTTGTCATTGATATTCCCCCTCCATAATATGCGTCATTTCCTGCTGTTGTAAGAACTCACTGCTTGAAGCCCTAGTCCGGTTTGCATTAGCAAACCGTGACAGGTCTCATGCAAGAGTTCTCCTCAGGCTGTTGTAAGAACTCACTGCTACGTTTGACCTACCATCAACTCACTTCGTTCGTTGGGTTAGGTCATTTCGCCGTAGATTTCTGCCAATCGCGCTATGCGCTCTTGGGAAATCCTGACGTTTGACCTACCATCAACTCACTTCGTTCGTTGGGTTAGGTCATAAAAAAGCTTCTCTTATCTACGTCTGTAAACAAGAGAAGTTTAATAAGTTATATCTATGTTCATTATTTTGCTGTTAAATTACTATCATATTTACATTGATCCCTGCTGTTTCGGATCAGCTTACCTTACGCTCCAATCTTAATTTGTCCGCTATTATTGCAATAAATTCGCTGTTTGTCGGCTTACCTTTATCATTGTGAATTGTATAGCCAAACAGTTTGTCTATAGTTTCAAGCTTGCCTCTGTTCCATGCAACCTCTATCGCGTGTCTGATTGCACGCTCAACTCTGCTTGGAGTGGTTGAGTTCATTGCCGCTATGGCAGGATAAAGCTCCTTTGTCACTGCACCCAGCATTTCCATATCGTTTACAACTATCGCTATGGCATCTCTGAGGTACTGATAGCCTTTTATATGTGCCGGCACACCCACCTCGTGTATTATGTTTGTTATTTCTATTTCCAGATCTGCAGAGCCTGCTCTGTCAGGATTCACCACTCCCTTAAACATATTAAGCCTGCTGCTGTCGTTTGCAGGCTGCTCCTTGCCGGAAACCTGTCTGATACGTTTTTCAAGCAGTTTCATATCAAGCGGCTTGACCATATAATAATCTGCTCCCAGACTTATGGCTTTCTTTGCAAAAGCTTCCTGCCCAACCGCCGAGAGTATAATTATCTTGGGATATGAATCCATTTCCATACTGTTCATCTCTTCCAGCACGCCTACGCCGTCAAGATGCGGCATCACCATGTCCAGAATCAGAACTTCCGGGTTGTACTTTTTAATGCTGTCTATCGTTTTTATTCCATCATTTGCTACAAAAGATATCTCTATTTCCTTATTGCCGGAAAAAAAGTCTGATATCAGGTCACAGTATTCCCTGTTATCATCTGCAATTCCAACTGATATTTTTTTCATCTTTTCACCTCCTTTTTTCAAAATAATCGAATAATTTTTAATAAACATCAAAAACTACAATAAAATTGTAAGATATTTCCCAACATCGTGCTACATATTTTGCAGACTATTTTTTCACAATTTCCGACAAAAAACAGCCTTCCGTTGCCAAAAAGCTGCTTTTATAACATATGTGAAATTTATCGTTCGGGATCATATAATGCTGCTGCTCTGCTCCAGCATCCATTCAATATATACCGCATAACCTCGCGTGGGATCCTCCACAAATACATGAGTTATCGCACCTATAAGCCTGCCGCCCTGAATTATGGGACTGCCGCTCATTCCCTGAACTATGCCTCCGCATTTTTCAATGAGTCTTTTGTCGGTGATATGAATAATCATGCTTTTGGTATCTGCGGAACTCTGTTTTTCTTTTTTCTCGATTTCTATGCTGTATTTTCTTACAGTATTATCATCAAGTGTCGTAAGAATATATGCGCTTCCCTCCTGCACCTGGCTCTGTGAGGCTATCGGAATCGCTTTCTTTTGTGAGGCCATATTATCTGCTGTGCCGAATATACCGTAATCAGTGTTTTTGACAAGCTCCCCAATGGGACTGTCGGGAGCTTTGAACACGCCCTGTATTTCACCCGGAACACCGTCCGCGCCTTTTTCGATTCCGATTATTTCAGATGAAAGCAGCAGGCCTTTTTCTATATCAAGCCTCGTGCCTGTCTCGCTGTCAAGTATCGGGTGTCCCAGCGCTCCAAAGGAGCCGTTATCAGGATCATAATAGGTTAAAGTTCCTATGCCTGCGGTTTTGTCCTTGATCCAGATACCAAGCCTGTAGGTATTGTCAGCGCTGCTTTTTTGCGGAGTCACCGTATACTTCCTGCTGCTGCCGTTTCTTTCAACCGTTAGCTCTATGCTGCTTCTGATACTGTTTACGATTTTCTGAACCTCCTGCGCGTTTGATACTCTGATTCCGCCTGCCGCAATGATTTTATCTCCTTTTTTAAGTCCCGAATATTCAGCTGCGCCCTCAAGATCGACGATAAGCACGCCTGCAACGTCCATTCTGACGCCTATTGATTCTCCTCCGGGAACAAGAGTTTTTTCCGATACAAGACTGACAGTCTGCCTGCTCTGCTCAAAATGCCGCAGAGTGAAAACGCCGGCTGCAATAAGTATAAAGGCAAGAACTGCAAGAAATATTACAGTTCTTTTAGAGGATTTCATCATTGTTTACATTTCTCCTAGCTTTCAAAGTCCTGAAGAAGCTCTGTGAGAGCATCCTTTGTCTTGACCATTATACCTTGCGAAAAAGACAGCTGGTCTGCCTCGTTCAGAAGGCTGTAAGTGATCTCTGTGTCTTTGTATTTGGAAATGTTTCCGTTTTTGTCGTAATAGTATACGCTTATCAGGCCGTTTTCCTCTACTGCCATATAATACGGGAGCTGACTTTTGTCTATATCTCCTGTTTTGCTGTCCTGACTGCTGTTTTTGTCAGTATCGCCTGCATCGTTTTCATCTGAGTATTCTTCCTCATCTTCTTCGTCATCCTCCCACCAGTTTTCATCCTCGGGCACGGCAGTCTGCGCCGATGCACTGCCTGCATCCTGTTTTTGGCCGCCTCCCCACGGAACCGCAAATATTCCCAAAGCTATAAGGAGGGCTGACATAATCAGAATATAGAAGCTCTTTTTTTCATATATTCTCTTTTTTCTGTTGAACATAAAACACCACCTCTTAACAGTAGTGTTGCCGTAATTTTTCCTGTTTATACCCGGATTTTATCCTTAATCTGGGCATAGGTTTTTTCTCCTATACCGTTTACCTCCATCAGATCTTCTTTATTCTCGAATTTACCGTACTCGGTACGGTACTGAATTATTTTTTCCGCGGTTACCGGTCCGATGCCGTTCAGGGTTTCAAGCTCCTCTGCAGTTGCTTCATTTATGTTTATGCTGCCGTCTGCGGATATATTACCTTCTGCTGAAGGCAGCTCGATACCGCGCTCGACCTCATCGGCGGTAGGTATGTAAATCTTCTCACCGTCTGAAAGCTCTGCGGCTCTGTTAATGCCTGAAAGATCCGCCTCATCTGTAATGCCTCCCGCGGCTTTTATCGCATCCTCGACTCTGGAGCCTGCCGGAAGCGTGACGACTTTGCTGTCATTTACCGCTCCGCATATATCGATAATAACCTCCTCCGGCTCCTCTGCCTGCTCTGTGACGGCAGTATCGTTACTGCCTGCCGAAACCTCAATATCATCCGGCTCTCCGCTGTGGCCTGCCGCATAAATTGCTATTGCAACAACCAGTATCAGTACAATTAATCCAATCTGTATTATTTTTTTCCTGTGCAGCAGGAAAAATTCCTTGTTTAAGTATTTTCCCATTTCATTCACCCTCTATCTTATTCCGGCACTGAGCACAACACCCGCAACATTGGTAATTTCCTCTGCCGCGCAGTTGATTTCAGGCTCTTTGCTCCCGATATCTTCTGTTCTGAATACGTTATCATGTTCCGTATACTGTTCGTTGGCAATAACTATATAGACATCCTCAAATTTATCACCGCGGCTCAATCGCTCGCTCTGGTTTACCCAGTCGTCATCAATTGAGAATACAACATTCATTTCAGACTCATGGTAACCCTTCGGAGCTTCAATTTCTCTGATAAGATATGTGCCTTTTTTGAGATGTCTGAATGTCACTTTGCCGTCTTTGTCAGAGCAGGAGAAGCATATTTTTGTGCCGTATATATCGATAAGCCCGAATACTGCTCCCATCAGAGGTTTGCCCGAATCATCGACCTTGTACAGCACAAACTCGTTCTCACAGCGGTTTTTAGGCTGCACACTGACCTCAACGTTGCTTTGGCCTGCTTCAATCGTTACGGAATCAGCATCATTTCTGATTCTGACAAGCTTTTTGTTTCCGTTGATATCCTTGTAGTAATAGACTCCCACAGGAAGCATCTCATCAAAGCTTATTGCGCAGCCTTCTTCCACCATGCTGTGAAGTATGAGCTTCCTTTGTTCGTTGAATATGCTGAAAGTCATTAGCGACTGTGTATTGTTGTACACCTTCAGCGTGCCGAGTATAAGGTCGCTGTCCACATTCACGTAAATTTCTTTTTCTTTCAGGTCAACCTGCATTACATGGCTCTCATGTATTCTGTAACCCTCGCCTGCGTCTGTTTCGTAGATATTGTATCTGCCGTATGCCAGCTCCGGTGTCTTTACAATACCATGTTCATCGGTTTTAAGACTGTGAGCTGCAAGGTCATCCTTTTTGTAAACAATGTTTCCGCAGCAGTCTCTGATGTCCTCTGCCGCCGTTATTTCAAATCCTGCTCCCTGCAAAACACCGCCTCTTTTGAGCAGAAGTGCGTTGTTTTCAAATTTGTGCACCTGCCCGTACTTCTTAATTACGATGCTCCCTTTGTTGATTTTCTCTCCCATTT
>CAVJEY010000007.1:0-33806 GCA_963648745.1 Christensenellaceae bacterium Phil1 | reverse complement strand
TAGAGCTTAACGGTCTTGAGGACAGACTTGATATGATATGCTGCAACATAAAAAACCTGGATGCCGGGTTAAAAAGCAGCTTTGACATGGTCACAGCAAATCCGCCGTATATGGAGATGGGCAGTGCCGTTGTAAACGGAATTACTCCCAGAACAATAGCAAGACACGAGGTATATGCAGGTATAGAGGATTTTATAGCTGCAGCGGAGTTTCTGCTGGAGGAGCGCGGTGAGTTTTTCATGGTTCACAGACCCTCAAGACTTGCGGATATTATGTACTATGCAAGGAAGCACAGGCTGGAGCCCAAAACCCTGAGATTTGTATGTCCCAGGCGGGAGCAGCCTGCCAACATAGTGCTGATGCACTGCATCAAAAACGCAGGCAGAGAGCTTAAAATGCTGGAAAACCTGTATGTCTATAACGATGACGGCACATATACGGATGAAATAAACAGGATTTACGAGAGAGTCTAGATAATCATGCATATGTATACCGATGCCATAACTGATATGATGTAGCCTATTATACCCACATGAAACGCATAGCGCATATTTTTTACGGAAGTCACACCAAAATACAGTGCAAGCACATAAAAAACGGTTTCACAGCTTCCGACCATTACGGAGGCGCTGCGGCCTGTCAGATTGTCGGTGCCGTAAGCCTGCATTATATTCTGGGCTACGGCAAGAGAGCCGCTTCCGGATACCGAGCGGAGCAGAATCAGAGAGATCAGTTCTTCGGGAATTTTAACAAGACCAAACAGCGGAGCAAAGAGTCTCTGCAAAAGCCCCATGGCGCCTGAGGAGGTAAGAGCGGCAATTCCGACAAATACAGCGAGTATAAACGGCGTTATTTCCACAGCTGTTTTAAGCCCGTCTTTTGCCCCGTCGATAAACACATCATAAAGCGGAGTTTTTTTGTATAGTCCGTGGGACAGAATGACAATAATTATAACGGGGATAAAAAAGCTGGAGATTATGCTAAAGACTGCTGACATTTTTTGATTTCCTTTCAAACAGTTTGGCAACCAGGATAGTGACAGCCATTGAAACAAGCCCTGCGGCAATCGAAGGAATGATTATGCTTCCGGGATCCTGTGAGCCGAGGTCTGTGCGCACCTTGACCACTGTGACGGGCACAAGCTGTATCATGGTGGTGCTTACGGCAATAAACATACACATTGTATTGCTGGCATACGGACTGTGGCCGTTTTCGGCATCAAGCATTTCCATCGATTTGAGAGAAAACACCGTTGCGCTGTTTCCGGCACCGAAAATATTTGCGATGAAGCTCATAACCATCATGGCAATTGTTTTCTGATTTTTTTCCTCGGGAAACACAAATCGCATCAGCGGCATGATTTTTTTGGCAACCAGAGCTATGAGGCCGGATTTATCGGCAATATTCATAAGACCGGTCCACAATGCCATAACTCCGGCGATACTTATGATGAACTGCACGGCATCGGTGCAGCTTTGCATGAGAGTATCGCAAAATGCCTGAATCTGCCCGTTTATGCAGGCAAAAACAATGCCGAGGATTATCATTCCCGACCAGATATAATTCATCAAATTATCACCTCAAAAAAAATATATGATTTTTTTTCAAAAAAATGTTGCAATTTTTTCCCAACTGTTACATAATAGGGGTAGGTCAAAATTAAGGAGGTATTGTTATGCAGATTACTCTGAACATGGAAAGTGTATGTCACTTCCTTCTGATGCTTGCAGGCATAGTATTACTGGTAATATTATGTGTGGCGGCGGTCAGACTTGTTAAGACGCTCAAAAGCGTCAACAGCATACTCGAAGATGTCAATGTGGTATCCTCGGCAGTATCGGACAAAACAAGGGAAGTTGACAACATCATAGAGGCTGTATCAGAATCAGTTGCAAACATATCCGAAACACTCAAAGGTAATCAAAATGCAGTGAAGGCCATAAGCGCTATTGTCAATTCTATTGCGACTGTCAGAGGCATGTTCAAAAAAAACAATAGCGCAGAGGAATAACATCTGTTAATCAGAAAGGAGAAAACTATGAAAGCTACAGGTATTGTAAGAAAAGTTGATGAACTGGGGAGAATCGTACTTCCGATTGAACTTAGAAGAACTCTAGGTATTGAGGTAAAAGATCCTCTTGAAATCTATGTTCATGAAGATCAGATTATCCTGAAAAAATATCAGCCTGCGTGCATATTCTGCGGAAGCTGTGACGACGTACATAAGATTCATGACAAGGCTGTATGCAAAAGCTGTATTGATGAATTAAAATCAGTATAGAATTTAAGGCTCGCTTTTGAAGGCGGGCCTTTATTTTTGTTCTTTATTTTCGTGGAATTTGCCTCATATATGCCGTTGAAAAAAGGATAAAAAATGGTATACTATATAAGATAACATTATTCTGGAGGAGAACATTGGCTAAATATCTTGTACAAAAAAGCAATCCTCTTAACGGAGAGGTTGAAATAAGCGGAGCGAAGAATGCTGTACTGCCCATAATGGCGGCAGCGCTTCTTTCCGAAGAAGAATGCACGCTGTTTGATGTGCCTGCGCTGAGAGATGTGGACGTTCTTACCGAGCTTCTTACACATATAGGCGCCGTTATCAAAAAGGCAGATACAAACACTTTGAATATATGCACACCCGAAATCAGAACATGCGAAGCACCTTTTGAGCTTGTCAAAAAAATGAGAGCGTCGTTTCTTGTGGCAGGACCGCTGCTGTCAAGGACAGGCCACGCAAAGGTATATATGCCGGGAGGCTGCACAATAGGCGCAAGGCCTGTTGAGCTTCATCTCAAAGGGTTTCAGGCCATGGGTGCCGAAATAACAAACAACGAAATAGAATCCTTCGTGGAGATGTCATGTGACAGACTGCGTGGAGCATCCATATATCTGGACTTTCCGAGCGTAGGCGCCACCGAAAACATAATGATGGCCGCAGTGCTTGCCGAGGGTACCACCGTAATCGAAAACGCGGCAGAGGAGCCCGAAATTGTTGACCTTGCGAATTTCCTGAACAAAATGGGAGCAAAAGTCAGAGGTGCAGGGACAGAAACCATCAAAATAGAAGGCGTTGCCAGGCTTGGCGGCTGCAAACACGGAATCATACCCGACAGAATCGAAACAGGCACATTCATGGTGGCTGCGGCAATCACAAGAGGTGAGATTCTGATTAAAAATGCTGTACCCGACCATGTCAGAGCAATCACTGCAAAGCTGATAGAGTGCGGAGCCGAAATCGAAAAAACAGACGAGGGACTGCTTGTAAGAGGTAATGTCAAGCCTCTTGTTGCAACCAACATCAAAACAATGCCTTATCCGGGATTCCCCACAGATATACAGTCGCCGTTTATGGCGCTGCTTACAACCGTGGAGGGTTCAAGCGTTGTAATCGAAAACATATTTGAAAACAGATTCATGCATGTGGCAGAGCTCAACCGTATGGGCGCCAATATCAAAATAGACGGCAGAAGTGCGATAGTCTACGGCGGCAGAACGCTTCAGGGAACGCAGGTTATATCCACTGACCTCAGAGCAGGCGCTGCTATGGTGCTTGCAGGCCTTGTTGCAGAGGGTACTACGGAGATTGCCGAGATATACCATATCGAAAGAGGCTATGAGAATTTCGTGGAGAAATTCCGCAAGCTGGGTGCAACAATAATTAGAATAGATGATTAGGAGAACATATGTATTACGTACCTGACGGATATCAGAGAAAAAAGCGGAGCAGGTGGTATGCATCACTGCTTATAGCAACGATACCCCTGTTTATATTTTCACTGGTTGTAAACGCTGTAACCAGAGTTCCTGATATGTATGAATGGAAATTCAACAGAACAATAGAAGCATCCGAGGAGCTTGAAGAAGGGCAGACGCTGCCGGTTAAAACTCTGGAGGAGGCCGGCATATTTGTAGAGCCTGAGGAGATGGCTCAGCAGATTTCAGACTACATGAAAGGCAGCACAGACAGCCTTTATGCCGTAAACAAAACAAACGAGCTTTATGACTACTATATAGGCAAGGCTGCAGTATTCACAGAAGCAGATTACGGTATTCTTGACAGAATGAAGCTGTTTGATAATATTATGGCGGTGCTTGGAATTATGAGTTTCATAGCAAGTGGGGCGATATTTATGATGCTTGTCAAGGGCGGTTATGATACCAAGGCTCTTTACCGAAGGAAATTTATATGGTCTATGGCTGCAATGCTTGGAATTATACTGGCAACTGCAGTATACGGGTTTGTTCCGCCGGTTACGGGATTCATAAACCATACGGTGCTTGGAATACCGCAGGGAACGGTGCTTTCGCAGATACTCGGTACGCAGATATTAAAAAACGCGGCTGCAGTCATTACCGCAGGCTGCATTCTGGTATCGGCTGCAGTTATGTATATTACATGGCTTTGCACCAAATCAAGAGATATATTCAATGAGAGGAGATATTTCAAATGATATATGTTCATTTTGCCGAAGGCACAGAAGAAATAGAATTTGTTACAATCACAGACTTACTGAGGAGAAGCAGCATTGACGCTGTTTCTGTTTCTATCACAGGCAATAAAAAAGTAAAGGGTGCTCACGGCATTGTCATCGAAACAGACATGACTTTTGAAGAGGCGGACTATGACAGCTGTGATATGATAGTTCTTCCGGGAGGTATGCCGGGGACTTTGCATATGGCAGAGCACAGAGGGCTTACGGAGATGATTAAATCTTTCAATGCTTCAGGCAGACGCATTGCGGCGATTTGCGCCGCTCCTATGGTGCTTGCAGGCTGCGGAGTTCTTTCAGGCAAAAAAGCGGTGATATATCCGGGTATGGAGGAGCATCTGGGAGATGCAGAGATTACTTCTGCGCGTGTTCAGACCGATGGCAATATAATCACGTCACAGGGGCCGGGTACGGCAATGGAATTTGCACTTGAAATAGTAAAAACAGTCAAAGGCACCGAGGCTGCAGACAAACTCAAAAAGGAGCTTCTGCTGATATGATTTTTAACAGACAGCACAATGTGGACTACCACATTCATACATACTATTCGGATGGCAGACTGTCGCCGGAGGAGGTCGTAACCAGATTCAAAAATCTGGGATACGAAAGCATAGCCATAACAGACCATGACGGCGTGGGAGGCGTGGCAGAGGCTCTTGAGACCGGATGCAGGCTTGGTATTGAAGTTGTTCCGGGCATTGAGTTTTCGACAAGGACGGCAGAGGAGAACATAGGGCTTCATATACTGGGATATAATATTGATACACACAGCAGACCGATGCTGGAGAGGATTGAGGACATCAGAGTATGGAGAGAAGAACGCAACGACAGGATTATCAGAGAGCTTGCCGATATGGGCTATCCTCTGACAAGAGCAGACCTTGAAATGCGGGAGGGTCAGGACTTTATAGGCAAGCCGATATTTGCAAGGGCGCTTGTGAACAAAGGCTATATATCCGATGTCAAAGAAGCCTTTACCGAAAAAGTATTCAAATCTGCAAGGCTTCGCGCCATCAAAAAAGAAGTCATAACCTCAGACGAAGCCATAAGCCTTATCAGAGGCGCAGGCGGGATTCCCGTGCTGGCACACCCGGGAGTTGCAAGAGGACTTGGCGACAAGGGCTCTGATGAATTCTTTGCAAACATGGATGTGCTTTTGGCAAGACTCAAAACACAGGGGCTTGAGGGGATAGAGTGCTATTACCCGAAGCATACAGATGATGAAGCGCAGCGGTTTGTATCGCTTGCGATGAAATACAATCTCAAAATAACAAAAGGCTCGGATTTTCATGACCCGGATCTTCTGGAGGAACAGGAATGAACATTCGTCATATAGCCGAAAAGGCAGGTGTTTCCGTAGCTACGGTATCAAGGGTTATGAATCATCCCGAAACTGTGGCGGAGGCAACACGCAAAAAAATCGAAGAAATAATCAAAGAAGAAGAATATACTCCCAACTGGTTTGCCAGAGGGCTTAATTTCAACAAGACAGGCTCGATTGCGCTTATGGTGCCAAACATATTAAACCCCGCGCCCATAGACGTTGCAAGAGGTGTTGAGGACGTTGCCCACAGCAAGGGATATACCATTCTCATGTGCAATGTCGAAAACGATATCGAAAAAGAGCGGCGCTATCTGCAGCAGCTTGTTCACAGGCACATAGACGGCATAGTTATGGTCCACCCATATCTGGAAGAAAAAGATTTCAGAATGCTTGAGGACAACAGAATTCCTACGGTGGTCATAGGCGAAAACAGTGATTTTCAGGATGTGCATATGGTCAGAATAGACAGCAGTGCGGCTGCTGCCGAAGTGGTGAGGCATTTTGCGGGCATCGGCTATAAATCTATAGGAATGCTGTGCGGCAGGACTCCTCTTGCGGAAAACAGACACAAGCTGGAGGGTTTCAGGCAGGCCGCCTCGGCTTTCGGACTTGATCTGAAACAGGAGCACGTGGTATATGCCCCCAACACCATAGAGGGCGGCTATATAGGCGCAAGGAAATTCTTTGAGATGAAAGACCGTCCCGAAGCAGTTCTTGCAACCAGCGATACGCTGGCCTTCGGAGTCATAGACGCGGCGTCAGACAGCGGCCTTTCGATACCTGAGGATATAGCGCTGGTGGGATTTGATAATATCAGAATGTCAAACCTTGTTACGCCTAAGCTTACTACGATGGAAAAACCGCTTCACAAAATGGGAGTTATGGGAGCAAGACTTCTGTTTGACTTCATAGAGGGCGAGGGAGATGCTTTCGGCAGCACCAAAAAAGAAATACTTCTTCAGCCCAAGCTCAAAATAAGAAAATCGTGCGGACACAAAGAGAGAATAGGAGAAATGTTCTGATGAGAACCGACTTTTTGAACCTTAACATGAAAAACCCTTTAATTGTAGCTGCAGGCCCGTGGAACAAAGACGGACACAGCATCAGAAAAGCCATAGAGGCAGGTGCCGGCGCAGTTATAACAGAGAGCATAGTCAGTGATGCCATAACCGATGTGAGCCCCAGAATCGCATATGACGGTAACGGTGCGCAGAACATAAGGCTTTACAGCGATATACAGGTAGAGGGCTGGGAGAGAGAAATGCAGATTGCCAAAAGCGGAGGAGGCATTGTAATTGCCAGCGTATCGGCTCATACTCCGTCAGAGGTTGCCTATCTTGCCGCCAAAATGGAAAAATTCGGCGCAGATGCAATAGAGATAAGCCTGTCTAACCCTATGGGCGAATCCCTTGAGGTTGCAGCTTCCCATGCGAACGTGGTGTTTGAAATGACAAAAGAAGTTGTTTCGACAGTAAAAATACCTGTCATGGTCAAGCTGTCACAGACCGCAACCAACATAACTGCGGTTGCGAAAGCCGCAAGAGAGGCGGGCGCTGCCGCAATAAGCGCAATCAATACAATCAGATGCATACTGGGAGTTGACATAGATAACGCCAGACCTATGCTTCCGACCTACGGAGGATATTCGGGTGCGCCGATAAGGCCTATAGGGCTTGCGGCGGTAGCTTCGATAGCTCAGGCTGTAAATGTACCGGTGTGCGGTATAGGCGGGGTCGAGAATTACAAAAATGTGCTTGAATACATAATGCTCGGGGCTTCCGCAGTGCAGGTGGGAACAGCGGTTATGATAAACGGCCCGGATAAAATAAGGGAGATAGTAAGAGATCTTGAAATGTGGGCTGAGGAAAAAAACATTTCGGATGTCAGTCAGATCAGGGGACTTGCTCTTGAAAAAATGAAGTCTTTTGATGAAATGAAAGCCGAGCCTGCAATCTGCAATATAGATGATATACCTTGTGAAGCTGAGTGCCGCAGGTGCGAGGCTGCATGTATGTACGGCGCAATTACCAGAAATTCAGACGGAGTTGCGGTTAATGACAGATACTGCACAGGCTGTGGTTTATGCACATTTATATGCCCCGAAAAAAAGCTTGAATTAAAGCTCTGATACAAAAATGTACTAATTTGCTATACTGCCGGCCGCTATTTGTTCAATATGGCGGCCGGTTTTTTGATTCCGCAAATTTTTTTTGAATTTTTTTGCCCAAAACTATTCAAAATAAGCATATTGTCCAATACACGCTATCTTACCGCTTGCATTTTTTATAGAATGTGATAATATTTAAATGTAACCAGTTTCAATACTGGATTTGAATTTTGTTATTAAAATTATATAGATTCAAGGAGGATGAATTATGTATAAGTGTAGTTTAGAAAGAATGTCAGACAAAATCAAAACAATGTCAAAGTACGGCGATGCAGGACATGGCGGAATCACAAGATATTCACTGTCAGCAGAAGCTAACATGGCAAGAGCAGAATTCAAGAAAAGAATGGAAGCAATCGGAGCAAAGGTTGAATGCGACGATGTAGCCTGCATGTATGCAACAATTGAAGGTTCAGATCCGAATGCCAAGAGAATCGTTATGGGTTCACACTGTGACTCAGTTAAAAACGGCGGTAACTACGATGGTATCTTAGGCGTTATGACAGGTATGGAAGTTCTTGAAACAGTAGTTGCTGAGAATATTCCTCATAAACACCCGTTAACAGCTATGATCTGGACTAACGAAGAAGGTTCATTATATCCACCTGCAATGATGGTATCAGGTATTATCTGCCATGATTACCTTCCAAAAGAACTTGCAGTTAACTTTGAATATGACAATATGATGGCTTCAAAGCCAATGGATGATTCTCCATATGCCAATTTCGGCGAAGCATTGGCAGCATCCCCTTACAAAGGAGCAAAAGAAAACAGAATCAGCCCTGACAAATACTGTGCAATGTTTGAAGCACACCTTGAACAGGGACCTATCCTTGAGGATAACGGCAACGAAATCGGTGCTGTACAGTTAGTAATGGGTATGTTCAACTACAGAGTAAGATTCCACGGATTCACAGCTCACGCAGGTACATTCCCAATGGCTAAGAGACACGATGCTCTTTATGCAGCAGCAGCTTTCTTATGCGAAATGCACAAGAGATACGATGAATACAACAAAGAAGTTGTAGCAAAAGGCGAACCTGAATTCGTATACACAACAGGTGAAATCTATGTTCATCCTGGAATCCACACATGCATCAACGATGAAGCTGAATTCTCACTTGACGTAAGACATCCAAATCCTGAAGTAAGAAAACACTGCATGGATATTCTTAAAGAAATGGCAGCTCAGGAATGGTGCCAGTGCACATCAGATATCGAAGAACAGTGGGTAAGAGATACTGTAGACTTCGACAAGAGACTGGTTGGCTTCGTAGAAGAATCAATGGAAGAAATGGGTGCTAAATGGCAGAAGATTTTATCAGGTGCCGGACACGATGCTCAGTTCTGCGCATACATGATACCTACAACTATGCTGTTTGCAAGAACTAAAGACGGTTTATCACACTGCGAACCTGAACACGTATCAGATGAAGACTGCACAGCTATCGCAACAGCAACTCTTAATGCTGTTCTTAAATGCGATGCAAGCAGTGAATTCTAATATTAAGACAAATTGAACAGTTACAAGTTAATAAAACCGACGAAGGAGCAATCCTTCGCCGGTTTATCATTAAGGAATTATACATATTTTTAAAGGAGGAGTTACATTGAGTAAAGTAGTAAAAGCGGCATATACTGCCGAAGCTGTAGCAGGATTTACACACAGAACTGCTATAGAAGAAGCTGCAAGATGTCTGTTATGCCATGACGCGCCATGCAGCAAAGGCTGCCCTGCAGGCACAGATCCTGCAAAGTTTGTAAGATCAATCAGATTCAGAAACGTTAAAGGTGCGGCAGAGACAATCAGATCAAACAACGTACTGGGCGGAAGCTGCGCAAGAGTATGTCCGTATGACAGACTTTGCGAAGAAGCATGTTCAAGATGCGGTATTGACAAACCTATCGAAATAGGCAAGCTGCAGAGATATGCAATCGAGCAGGAAGAACTTTTCGGAATGAAGACTCTTGAAGCAGGAGAAGCAAAACCGGGCAAGGTAGCCTGCATAGGAGCAGGTCCTGCATCACTTGCAGCAGCAGCAGAGCTGAGAAAAGCAGGCTATGCTGTAACAATATTTGAAAAAGAAGCCAAAGCAGGCGGAATGCTTACTTACGGAATCGTACCTTCAAGACTTCCACAGAGCGTAATCGACCATGACGTTGCAATGGTAGAGGCAATGGGAGTAAAATTTGAATTCGGCAAAAAAGTAACAATCGCAGATGTGGATGACTATGATGCAGTATTCGTAGGAACAGGTCTGTGGGGAACAAAGCTTCCTGAAATTCCGGGAACAGAATTAAAGGGAGTATATGCTGCAGCAGATTATCTCAAGGCAGCAAGAACATCAGGCAAACAGGAAGGCAAAAAAGTTGTTGTAATAGGCGGAGGAGACGTAGCGGTTGACTGTGCTGTAACAGCTAAGCTTCTTGGAGCAGAGGATGTAAGAATCGTATACAGAAGAACATTAGAAGAAGCTCCCGGCAACATGAATGAATTCCAGTATGCATTATCACTTGGAATCGGAATGACAACCAATATGGCACCTGCGGCAGTAGAAGGTGCAGGCAAGGTTGAAGCAATGAAATTCACAGGCAGAGAAGGCAGACTTGACGGAGCAGAGTTAAAGCTTACCTGTGATACAGTGGTATTTGCAATAGGCCAGAAGGCAGAGCCTGTAGAGGGCGTTGCAGCTAACGAAAAAGGCGGCGTGGCAGCAGAAGAAGGCAAGACAAACGTAGCCAAAGTATTTGCAGCCGGAGATATAGTAAACGGCGGCAAGACAGTGGTAGAAGCCGTAGCAGCAGGAAAAGAAGCAGCAGCAGCAATAGCTGCATACTTAGAGAAAGGAGTGAAGTAGAATGGCAGTTAAGAAAGATTTATCAATAAAGTACTTAGGCGTTGACTGTATCAATCCGTTCTTCTTATCATCATCACCTGTAGGCGGCAACTACGACATGGTTGCAAAATGCTACGAAACAGGCTGGGGCGGATGTTTCTTCAAGACAGTGGGAATCTTCGTGGCAGACGAATGCTCACCAAGATTTGACCAGACAAACAAAGAAGGCTTACCATGGCTTGGCTTCAAAAACATGGAGCAGATTTCAGATAAACCGACAGAAAAAAACTTCGAGTTTATGTATAAATTAAACAGAGATTATCCTGACCACATCACAGTGGCATCGATAATGGGCTCAAGTGTAGAAGAATGGAAAGAGCTTGCAAAGATGGCAGAGCAGGCAGGAGCAAAACTCATCGAAGGAAACTTCTCATGTCCGCAGATGACATCACATGACATGGGTTCAGATGTAGGTACAAACAATGAGCTTGTAGAGAGCTATTCAAGAGCAGTTGCCGAAACAACAAAAATTCCGTTCATCGCTAAGATGACACCAAACTGCAAGAACATGGAAGAACATGCAGTAGCGGCAATCAAGGGCGGAGCTGCAGCAGTATCTGCAATCAACACAATCAAGTCAATCACAAACATCTCATTTGAGAACAATACAGGTATGCCTGTAGTAGACGGCAAGTCATCAATTTCAGGATATTCCGGAGCTGCAGTAAAACCTATCGCTCTCAGATTCTGCACACAGGTACAGCAGTGTGAAGATATGCACAAGCTCGTAGCTGCAAACGGACACGATTACGGCCATGGACATGAAATGTCAGGTATCGGCGGTATCGAGACATGGAGAGATGCAGCAGAATTCCTCGCAGTAGGATGCAGAAACGTACAGGTAACAACAGCAATTATGCAGTACGGCTACAGAATCGTAGAGGATATGATCAGCGGTATGAGCCACTTCATGGCAGAGAGAGGCTACAACAAGCTTGATGAATTCATCGGCTGTGCGCTTCCAAACCTGATCCCTGCAGAAGAGCTGAACAGAGATTACAAGCTGCTTCCTAACTTCGACTATGACAAGTGCGTAGGCTGCGGCAGATGCTACATTTCATGCTATGATGCAGCACACCAGGCAATAGACTGGAACGAAGAGAAGAGAAGACCTGAGCTTAATGACAACTGCGTAGGCTGTCACTTATGCCTGAATGTATGCCCTGTACAGGAATGTATCACACCGGGCGAAATCAAGTGGAAGGAAGGCAGAAAACCTACAGAAATCACCTACAGAAAGAGATACGAATAGTATCAGACTCAGATTTGTATATATGCAGAGGTATGGCTTACACCATACCCCTGTATTATTTTTTGTCTGCTGATACAAATCCTTCAGATGCCTTGTGTGTGATGCAGGAAGCCTCTATAATGCCGTCACAGCTGATGTGGATATTGGTATTTCCCGAAACAATATTACTCCCGCTGCACTTGCCGTTTTCAAGTGCGCATACTGCTGCGGCAGCCTCTGCCGTAAGACATGATGAAAGATATGAGGCATTTTTGTCGTAAATGTTAAGAGCAATAGTATTGTATTCGATGATTTCTGCAAAGACCACTCCTGTTTTAAGTCTGAATATGCTGTTTTCGGCAATCTCGCGGGCTGCTTTATCCATAAAATACTGCCGGTCATCTATCAAGGCTTTGCGCCCTTTTCTGTTCAGATGCCATTTTTTTTGCTCATCGAGCCATATTACAGAGTATATGCTGCCTGTGTTTACAGTGGTGAGAGGTATTTTGCCCCAGCCTGTTTCTATGTATATTTCTTTTGTATATACTGACTTTGGCATACAGCAGCTTTCGGCTGAGAATACGGCGGGAGGAAGATGCACAGTGCTTGTAAACGGAGATGTTTTCTTTATTTTCACACGCACAAGAGCTGCATCGGTTTTTATGTGTGTTTCTTTTTCTGACAGGAAACCGTATTCATAGCAATACTGCACAAGGCAGGCAATACCATTGCCGTTAAGAGGCTGCCTCATGCCGTTTTTGCTGTAGGCAACCATTGATATGAAGTGCTGCGAGGTATCGCAGACTATCATGGAGTCCGCGCCTATTTTTGTATCATGTCTGCATAGCGTCTCTGCAAGAGTTTTTTTGTTTTCACCTCTGATATCCTGACATTCTGTGATTATGAAGGAGTTGCCGTCCTTGTGATATTTCGCATAATAAATCATTCCCATCACCTCTTGTATATACATACTTGGCAATGGGAATTATTAGACTAATAATTTTGTGAAACCAGCTGGAAATATGCCTGAGGCCTGTTTTTTTCAATTGTTCATTTGACGGAGAGCAGTTTACATGCCCAATGCTTTGCTTTTTGTCTATCTGGAATGAGCAGTAATATATTTCTGGTTTTTGCTTTTTGGTTTGTCGGGGAACATCATTTCAAGTTTACCGGAGCTCAATAAAGGCTTGAGATAAAATTTGCTAAAATGGGAACGACTAGAAACATCGACATATGCTTGCATTTCATTTCGGCTTTTAGGTTCTGCACAAAATTCCAATAGTAAGTTTTGCTTGCTGACTACAGATGTATCATGTGCTGTATCATGTGCGGCATCATGTGCTGTATCATGTACGGAAATATCACATATGACATAATTTACATTTTTCAAGATGACTGTGAAATCTGTTGCTGTCGAGTAAAATTCAGGCTTATATGCCTCTGTATATCCAGGCAGTTTTTCGGTTTCGCTGATGATTTTGCGCAGACCGCTTCCACGGCGTTCCATGTACTTCATGCGGTGGAACAGGTCAGCAATCACGGGATTTCGCCGCATCGAACGGATACTGTAAATGTCGTATTCCTGAATTGTTCCGCCACCAAACATACCGCCAGGAGATGTGATTTCCACTCTATCATCAAACATGTCGATATGGATTTCACTGCCAAGTACAATGTAATCACGATGGATGAGTGCATTAACAAGAGTTTCTGTTACAGCTCGTTCAGCGTAATCCGGCTTATCTACACGATATTGCGCTTTTTTGGCAAAACGGACTTTGGAATTATTGCGAATGAATTCACTGCTGCTTTTCAATAGATAAATCAGATTCCCTTCGTATTCCTTATCATCAAGAGCATCATCAAAGATGGATCCCTTTTCCAATCCGTTCCACATAGTACAGAATATACGTGAGTTATAAACTGTGTGCTGATCGGTCATGAGCTTTCCGGCATTAGTCAGGAGTCCACTTTTGTCGGACAGACCAAATGAAACGTAATCAGATGGCTCAAAACGGAGACCGGTCTGTTCCAGATAAGTTGCTTCCAGGAGTGTAAAGCTGTAATCTTTTTTTACAGCGTCTGTTATTAAGGTGTCAAAGGACTTATTGGTTCCTTTTAGGATTAATTCATTTATAATGTAATCCGGGGCAGTTACACTTTCATTTCCAACACGAATGTATGCTTCCATCACTCCATCTGCTTTGTAATAATATGGGGTGCTACGGCCAGGAGAAACCTCAAGGACCAACAGATTTTTACCATTTTCCTGTAAGGGTTTTAAGGTGAACTGCGGTAATGGCGTGATACGTTCTTTGATTAAGCGGCTGATTGCTTCCGCATCCTTTTGAACATCGTATAAGCCAACAGGTTTCCGGTCATCGGAAATTCCGAAAAACAGAGTTCCACCGATTCCATTGGAAAAGGCACTGATACTTTTTAACCAGCTTTTTGGCTTTTTTGTTTCGAGAGCAACTTTGAAATCACATTCCGTTGCTTCGGCAATTAGCTGTTCCATCATAGAAATCCCTCCTTTTGTGTTGTAGAATATCTCTTCTTATTATACCTAGCGGAGAAAGTGATTGCAATGATAGAAACAAAGAGCACAGCTAAAACAAAAAGTATTTATGTAATGAAGCTCTTCTGAGTGCATGATGAAACATGAAGCGCAGATGCCATGCAAAAAAAATGAAGGAAGGTGTTGGGTGAATCATGCTGTATATAGCAAAGAATTTGCCGTCCTTGTGATATTTCGCATAATAAATCATTCCCATCACCTCTTGTATATACATACTTGGCAATGGGAATTATTAGACTAATAATTTTGTGAAACCAGCTGGAAATATGCCTGAGGGTGGCTGCATACGGGGCAGTTTAGCGGAGCCTCTGTGCCGACATGAATATGGCCGCAGTTTCTGCATATCCACATGACATCACTGCTCTTTGCAAAAACAGTGTTTCCGGACATATTGTCTATGAGCAGGTTGTATCTGTCCTCGTGGCTTCTTTCTATTTCTCCTACCTTTTCAAAGGCGGCCGCAATCTCAGGGAATCCCTCCTGCCTTGCGGTAGCTGCAAAGCCCGCGTACATTTCGGACCACTCGTAGTTTTCGCCGGAGGCGGCGTTTTTCAGGTTTTCGAGAGTGTTTCCCATTCCGGACAAGGCTTCAAACCACAGCTTTGCATGAGCTTTTTCATTCATGGCGGTTTCCTCAAATATGGCTGCTATCTGTTCATATCCCTCCTGCTTTGCAGCCTTGGCAAAAAACGTGTATTTGTTTCGCGCCTCGGATTCTCCCGAAAAAGCAGCTCTGAGATTTTGTTCCGTCTGCGTTCCTGTCAGATTATTCATATTGAACCTCCTTAGTAATATCTGTATTAGAATTGTTCCACAAAACGGAGGAAATATACCTGCGGAGCAGTAATGAGTGCTGACAGATGCGGCTTTGAGAGAATTAGAGCATCGTGAACTTTACTTTTGGGAGTAAAAAAGATATAATATTCAGAACAGAACAGAAGATAAAATATATTGTGGGGAATTGCAATGCTTCAGGAAAAAAGACTTTTAAAATTGATAGAATATCTCAAAGCAAACGGCAGCGGCAGCTTTAGGGAAATGTCCGAGATGCTTGGGATTTCAGAAGTGACAGTACGAAAGGATCTGGCGGAACTTGACCGAAGGAAAGCTGTCAAGCTTGTAAGAGGAGGCGCAGTATGGGGAAAAAGCGATCTGACAAGAGCGTTTTCTGAGGCCAGAGATATTATGAACAGAGAGGAAAAACAGGAACTTGTAAAATCTCTTGGTGAACTTGTCGAAAACGGGTATGCTGTATCGCTTAACGGAGGTACTACAACTGTTGAGGCCGCGAGATTTCTGGCGGACAATTACAGCAGCCTTACTGTAATTACAAATAATCTCAATGCTGTTGATGTGCTGCGTGAAAAAGAGCATTTTCAGATTATCCTGACCGGCGGCATATATTACGAAAAAGAAAACACCATAATCGGCAGGCAGAGTGAGCAGGATATGGCTTTGTACAATGTGGATCTGTCCATAATTGCAGTAAACGGCATATCTCTTGACAAGGGTATTACGGATTTTCGTATCGAAGAAAGCGGCATTATAAACGCAATGATTAAAAGCGCCCGAAAATCCGCCGTAATTGCAGATCACAGCAAATTTGAGAGAGTATCATGCATTAATGTATGTCCGCTTGACAGTATAGACTATATCCTTACTGATTCGGGCATTGATGAGGACATAGTCAGGAAATACAGGGGGCAGGGTATAAATATAATTAGGAAACACGATGAAGCTGAAAGGAAGTAGGGACATTGCTGCAGGAAGAAAGATTTTCTAATATAATAGATTATTTAAATTCAAACAAAACGGCCAAGGTAAATGATCTGGCCAGAATAAACAATGTGTCGGTTGATACGGTAAGACGTGATCTTGAAACCCTCGAAGGCTACGGCATACTTGAGAGAGTCAGAGGCGGAGCTGTGTGGAAGGATGCGAACAATACCAGGAACATATACGGCATGAGAATGACTGTCAACATTGAAAAGAAAATAGAGATTTCGGAGATGGCAGGCAGGGTAATTGTTGAAGGCCAGACTGTTATGATAGGAAGCGGCAGCACCACTGCAGAAATCGCAAAATATATCGCGGCAAATTACAAAAGACTCACTGTTATAACCAATGACCTTGATATAGTGAGAATTTTTTCTCACAAAGAGAGATTTAACATAATTATACCGGGCGGGCTTTATGATTTCCAGGAGCATGCCGTTTATGGCAGGCAGTGCGAGGATGAAATAGGACAGTACAATGCCGATGTGTGCATTCTGGCGGTAAACAGTATATCATTTGAAAGAGGCATAAGCGATTTCAGGCTTAATCAGATAGATGTATTCAGAAAAATGATGTCTGTTTCAGAGTGTGTTGCAGTTGCAGCAGATTCAACCAAGGTAGGCAAAACGGCCTGCATGAAAATATGCGGCATTGAAGAAATCGACAAGCTGCTTTGTGACAGCAGCCTTACCCCTGAAGAAAAACAGCAATTTGAATCGGCAGGAATTGAAGTTATAATGCCTGAGTAAAGTAAATAATGATATGAAACGGCAGTGTATGCAGAGAATTTTGCATATGCTGCTTTTTATTTTGTTTGACCTGCTAACTTGTGAATTAAAAAACAATGTGCAAGGTAGTAATATTTATAAACAAAGATATAATTAAAAACGCATAAAAACAGCAAAAACAAAATAAAAACAGCAAAAAATAAATTAAAAAAAGCAAAATGTGTTGCAAAGGCGCAAAAAATATGTATAATCAGAATTGTCAGGAAACTATCTCAGATAAAAAGTGTTTTACAAGGAGGAAATGATATGTATAACAGAAGATACACAGGAAAAATTGAATTGGCTGTACTCGACACAGCAGGAACATTCTGCGACGGCCCCGGAGATTTAAGACACAGATGGCCAAAGGATGACTTAAGAGGCTGCAAGGCACCTGTTATTCCTTTTTATGAAGCTCTGAAAGAATTCGGAATCGAATGCGACTGGGCTGAAATCAGAAAACCTATGGGCAATTTCAAGCCGACACATTTAAGAATGCTTCTGAGCCTTCCGGAAGTATCCTCACAGTGGGAAGAAAAATACGGAAGACCTTGGAATGAGGATGATTTTGAAGCAGTGCTTGCAACATTCAGACCTCTGATGTCAAAGTACATAGTTGATGAGGATCTTGCAAAGCCTATCGACGGAGCAGTTGAATGCATAGAGAAATTAAGAGCTGCAGGCATACTTGTAGGCTGTGACACAGGATATTATGAAGAGGACTCTCTTGCACTGAACAAGGTGCTGGAGGACAAATACGGTCTTAAATTTGACGTGGTTACAAATTCAGAAAAAGTACCGGGAAGACCAAGTCCGTTCATGGTATATGACTGCATGCTGAGCGCATACAAGATTACAAAGAGACCTATTCCGTGCGAAGCAGTAGTAAAAATTGACGATACAGCACCGGGAATGATCTGCGGCAACAATGCAGGAGCATGGACAATCGGCTTATATGCATCAGGCTCAAACAACTATGACCAGCTTGCGGCAGCAAAACCTGACTTCTTAGTACCTGATGTATCATATGTACCTGAAATCATTTTCGGACAGATTGAACCAAGACTCAGAAGAGGCGAAAGACCGGGTCAGGGAATAATTGAAACAATCTAGGAATATAAAGCAGAGTGTTCTTCTGTACCGGCAAAAATATCAGAAGAACACTCCATATAAAACAAGTTCATAAAGAACCACATATATTCTAGCATAAAAAGAGTGTTATGTACATAAATGGAGGAATAAATTATGAGTGATAAGACAAAAGCAAATAATATGCTTGGTTATACTCCAGAACAGTACAAAATCTTTAAGAAAAATGCATGGATAGTATTGCTGGCCTTTTCTGTACTGTATTGTATCCTTTATTGCGGGAGATTGAATCTTCAGTATACAATGCCTGCAATGATGGCAGAAGAAGGCTGGACCGAATTAGACTTAGGGATTTTATCATCAGTACTTTTCTGGACCTATGGAATAGGACATCTGTTTAACGGCAGACTGGGTGAGATCTTTGGAGTAAATAAATTTATAATTGCCGGTATGTTTATGGCAGCTGCGGCAAATATATTTATAGGATTTTCTTCAAGTATTGTAATTATAGCTATCTTATGGGGCTTCAACGGTTACTTCCAGTCAATGCTGTGGTCGCCGGGAATAGCACTGCTTTCAAACTGGTGGCCAAGTGATCAGAGGGGATTTGCAACAGGATTTGCAAACGCTTTCTCAGGATTTGGACAGGTGTGCGCAGCACTTACAGTATCTCTTTCATTCGTGGTATTGCCTGATATGGGATGGAAGGCAGGATTTATTATTCCGGCACTATTCATGGTGGTAGCAGGAATAATCTACATATTTGTATCAAAAGACAGTCCTAAAAAAATCGGCCTTAAAGATTATGTCGATAAGGATGCAAAGGTGAATGAGCAGGACGAAGCGCTCAAAAAACTCATTGCCGAAAAAGGCAAGCTTTATCCGTATATATATCTGCTGAAGAAATGGAGATTTGACTGCTGGCTCCTTATAATTGCAGGCTCAAGCATTGCAAGATACGGACTTCTTACATGGATACCTACATATTATGTTCAGGAGTTCGGAGTTGATGTAAAAGACGGAGCTCTCGGAACCGTGCTTCTGCCGCTTGGTATGGCATTCGGCACATTCGTAATTCCTTGGCTTTCAGATAAATTCTTCAAAGAAAACAGATTGCCTATGGTTGTTATCTGTGCAGGCGTTGCAGGAGCTACGGTATTCTTCTTCAAGGGAATAGAGCCGGGTGTAATGGCAGGAGTGCTGCTGTTTACGGCAGGTTTCTTCATCTACGCAATAAACGGTCTGGTATGGGCATACGCTACAGACGTAGGCGGCAGAGCCTTTGCAGGAACTGCAGCAGGAGTTCTGGACTGCTTTGCATATCTTGGCGCATCAGTTCAGGCAATCTATTTCGGAAGCGTTCTGACCAGCAGCAGCAACTGGACACTGGTATTTACCGCAATAGGCGGCACATGCTTTGCAATAATAGTAATTGCAATAATTGCAAGCTGGGGAGTTAACAAGAAAAAAGAAGCCGAATAATTGATTAAATTAAATAATTTTGGTTGTTATTTTCAGTGAAAATATATATTATATGAGGAGGTTTAAAATGGAATATCCTAAAGTAAAGAGAAATGTATTGTTAAACCCGGGTCCTGCAACTACTACAGATACTGTCAAGTATGCACAGGTGGTTCCGGACATCTGCCCGAGAGAAAAAGAATTCGGACAGATTATGAAAGAAATGGGCGAAGATCTGGTGAAAATTGTTCATGGCGACCTGAACAAGTACACAGCAGTTCTGTTTACAGGCTCAGGTACAATTAATATTGATGCCTGCGTAAACTCACTGGTTCCTGAGGGCAAAAAAATTCTGGTACTGGACAACGGTGCATATTCCGGAAGAGCAGCAGAGGTTGCACAGTACTATCATATGGATTACATAGACCTCAAGCTGCCTATCACAGAACCTATCGATGTGGCAAAAGCAGAAGAAGCCATCAAAGCTGATCCTGATATCGCTGTTGTATACTGCTGTCACCATGAAACAGGCACAGGTGTGCTTAACCCGATCAGAGAAATCGGTGCTGTTGCACATAAATACGGCAAGACAATGGTAGTTGATACAACTTCAACCTATGCAATGATTCCTATTGATATGGACAAGGACAACCTTGACTTTATTATGGCATCAGCCCAGAAGGGTCTTATGTCAATGACAGGTCTGTCATATGTAATAGGCAACACGGCTAAAATCGAAGAGTCGAAGAACTATCCTACAAGATCGTACTACACTAACCTGTTTATGCAGTATGATTTCATAAAGAACAAGGGTGAAATGCATTTCACACCGCCTGTACAGACTATATATGCTACAAGACAGGCTATCAAGGAATACTGGGAAGTTGGCGAACAGGCCAAGTGGGAAAGACACCAGTCATTGTGGGAGGCTATCTACAAGGGTCTTGACAGACTTGGATTTAAGACTATAATTCCAAAAGAACTGCAGTCAAGACTGGTAGTGTCCGTATTATATCCGAATGACCCTAATTTCAGTTTTGAAAAAGTACACGACTATGTGTATGAAAGAGGCTTCACTATTTATCCGGGTAAGGTTTCAGATATGCCTACATTCAGATTATGCGCACTTGGAACAATCGTACCTAAAGACATTGACGATTTCTTTGAATGCCTCGAAGCAGGTCTCAAGGAACTTGGAATTAAAGTACCTGTACAGTATTAATACTGCATGGGCGCTGACAAGACATTTACACATATAAAAATTAAGCTGGTACCGAAAGGAGAAAACTTATGTATAACAGAAGATACACAGGAAAAATTGAATTGGCTGTACTCGACACAGCAGGAACATTCTGCGACGGCCCCGGAGATTTAAGACACAGATGGCCAAAGGATGACTTAAGAGGCTGCAAGGCACCTGTTATTCCTTTTTATGAAGCTCTGAAAGAATTCGGAATCGAATGCGACTGGGCTGAAATCAGAAAACCTATGGGCAATTTCAAGCCGACACATTTAAGAATGCTTCTGAGCCTTCCGGAAGTATCCTCACAGTGGGAAGAAAAATACGGAAGACCTTGGAATGAGGATGATTTTGAAGCAGTGCTTGCAACATTCAGACCTCTGATGTCAAAGTACATAGTTGATGAGGATCTTGCAAAGCCTATCGACGGAGCAGTTGAATGCATAGAGAAATTAAGAGCTGCAGGCATACTTGTAGGCTGTGACACAGGATATTATGAAGAGGACTCTCTTGCACTGAACAAGGTGCTGGAGGACAAATACGGTCTTAAATTTGACGTGGTTACAAATTCAGAAAAAGTACCGGGAAGACCAAGTCCGTTCATGGTATATGACTGCATGCTGAGCGCATACAAGATTACAAAGAGACCTATTCCGTGCGAAGCAGTAGTAAAAATTGACGATACAGCACCGGGAATGATCTGCGGCAACAATGCAGGAGCATGGACAATCGGCTTATATGCATCAGGCTCAAACAACTATGACCAGCTTGCGGCAGCAAAACCTGACTTCTTAGTACCTGATGTATCATATGTACCTGAAATCATTTTCGGACAGATTGAACCAAGACTCAGAAGAGGCGAAAGACCGGGTCAGGGAATAATTGAAACAATCTAAAAATATGCAATATGAAAGCACTTCTGCATTCCTGTAATTCAGGAGTGCTTTTGCAGATTAAAATCTTCTTTTTTAATCCGGAGCCGATATTTAGGCGGAGAGGCTTGCTATGAAGCAGAGAATAATAAGGGAGGACGGAAGCTACAGAGAGCTTGACAGATACCTGCAGGAAAACAAAGTTAAAACACTGTTCCTTGCCTGCGACGGTTCAATGCAGTTTCTTAAAATCAGAGACTATTTTGCAGATATCGAAAACAGGCCTGGTATTAAGCTTGTAAAGTTTGATAATATACAGCCCAATCCTCTTTACGAGGGGGTTGCAGAAGGTGTCAGGCTGTTTAATTCAAACAGCTGCGATACAATAATAGCAGTCGGAGGCGGCAGTGTTATGGATACTGCAAAAGCAATCAAGCTGTATGCCAATATGGATCCTGCAGTAAACTATCTTGAGCAGGAAATAGTGCCTAATGATATTAAACTGATAGCAGTTCCTACAACCGCGGGAACAGGAAGTGAAGCGACAAGATATGCGGCTATCTATTACAAGGGAGTTAAACAGTCTGTTACGGATTACAGCTGCATTCCTGAGACAGTAATAGTAGATCCGTCGGTTTTGAGAACACTTCCGGAATATCAGAAAAAGGCAACCATGCTCGATGCCCTTTGCCACTGCATAGAGTCATACTGGTCGGTCAATTCAAATGATGAAAGCTATAACTATTCCAGAGAGGGAATTAAGCTTATTATTGACAATTTTGACGGGTATGTTGCAAACGATGATGAGGCAAATGCCAATATGCTTCACGCAGCAAACCTGGGCGGCAAGGCGATTAATATAACTCAGACAACGGCAGGTCATGCAATGTGCTACAAGCTCACAAGTCTTTACGGCATAGCTCACGGTCACGCGGCAGCTTTGTGCGTTTCAAAGCTGTGGCCGTATATGACAGAGCATACGGACAAATGCATCGACAGCAGAGGCGAAGCCTATCTGAAGGAGATATTTGATAAAATCGTAGCAGCAATGGGCTGCAGCACTCCTGAGGGAGCAATAGCTTTATTCGATGGGATACTTAAAAAACTGGAGCTGAAACCACCGGTTCCTAAAAAAGAAGATTTTGATATTTTGAAAACCTCAGTTAATCCGACGAGATTAAAAAACTTCCCGGTGCAGCTGGACGAAAATACCATAGATGATTTATATCATCAGATTCTTGCACCGTGGGAATAACGCAAGACCTGCGGGAGGCACTCTGACTGTATTCGGGGCAGGGTGCTTTCTGCTTGTAATAAACAAGTAAAGGCGGTAGATAAAATGGCATTAGTATTAGGTATAGACACAGGCGGCACATACACAGACAGCGTTATAATGGACAGTGACACAGGACAGATAATAAGCGGGGAAAAAGCGCTGACCACCAAGGATAATCTCCAGCTGGGAATCAGAGCATCCATAATGAAGCACAGTGATATATCCGGAATAAAATCAGTTGTACTGTCAACCACTCTTGCCACCAACAAAATAGTAGAGGGCAAAGGAGACCCTACTGGCCTCATATATATGGGGGATTTGGCTCCCGAAAACGAACTTTGCCGTGCTGCGGTTAAAATTGACGGCAGACTTGATATAATGGGGAACGAAAAAGAGCCTGTGTTAAAGCAGCAGGTTATGGAAGCTGCAGAGGTAATGACAAAGGCGCGCGTCAGAGCCATAGCTGTGTCAGGCTACGGAGCTACCAGAAACCCCAAACACGAAAAACAGGTAAAAAGCTGGCTTGCCGGGAAAACTGACATGCCTGTTGTATGCGGCTATGAGCTGACATCTGCGCTTGGATTTGAACACAGAACCGTTACGGCAATATTAAACGCCGGCCTTATACCTGTAATAAACCGGCTGCTTGATGCGGTCAGAGAAGTAATGAGCGAATTCAGAATCAGTGCGCCTTTATTCATAGTTAAGGGTGACGGTACCCTTATGAACGAGGAATTTGCAAGAAACAGGCCTATTGAGTCGATATTGTCAGGCCCTGCGGCAAGCATCAAGGGAGGAAGCTTCCTGAGCGGGACAGGTGATGCAATAGTGGTTGACATAGGAGGCACTACGACAGATGTGGCTCTTATCGAAAAAGGCAATGTAAATATCAAAAAAGAGGGAGCAAAAGTAGGAGGCCTGTTTACAAGGGTTGCGGCAGCCCAGATATCCACATTTCCGTTTGGAGGCGACAGCCATATCAGAGTTTCAAAGACAGGCGAAATTCTGATAGGACCCGAAAAGGTGTATCCTGTATCATATATGTGCGACAGGTTTGCATATCTTGAAAACGAACTGAAGCATTTTAACAGAAACGGTGAATACAAGGCATATTTTCCCCATGAGGCCGAATCATACATTTTAAATGACAGTTTTGATGAAACAGCTAGAGAAGAACTGTCAGAAACAGAGTCAGTGGTTATAGACGCATTAAAAAACGGCCCCCACAGCATTGATTATCTGGCAAAGCGTGCAGGCGTTGACGGCGAGGTGCTTGTCCTTGACCGCATAGTATCTGCAGGATATATACACAGAATCGGATTTACGCCTACAGACCTGCTGCATGTAAAGGGTACATACAGAGAGTGGAATTCAAAGGCTGCAATCAGGATGGCCGGAATAATTGCCGACAGACTTGAAATATCTGAGGAGGAATTTATCAGCAGAACAGAGGCGCTTATGCATGAAAAAATGGCAGGGATATGCTTCCAGAGCTGTCTTGACTTTGAGGGCGCCGACATCAGGCTTGACTCCTGCAAAGAAGGCAGATTCTTTGTAAAGAGCGCAACAGGGGGAAGCGGCAGACTGCTTGATATAAATATGGGAATAAAAAAACCGATACTTCTGATAGGAGCGCCTGCACCTGCGTGGCAGGATACTATAGCAAAGCTGACAGGCACAGAGGTTATAATACCGCCATTTGCGTCCGTTGCCAACGCTGCAGGGGCTGCAGTATGCAAAATCACAGAAAAAATAGAGATGACTATAATCACAAAGGGTGATGAAGTGTTCCTTATGAGCAGTGAAGGCAGACATGTCTACAGCAGTGAGGAGGAGTGTATGTTCTATGCGGTTCATCTGGGACGCATGGAAATAGAGCACAGGCTGCAGGCTGCAGGTGTTCAGAGGTGGGAAATCACTGAAGAAATGCACAGTAATGAGGGAAATACGCATAAAACATTGATAATAACCGGTATTGGTATATAATAGAGATATACTTTAGACGGGAGATGATTTGTTTATGAAAAAAATACTCAGACTGCAGAGCGCGCTTTTGAAGGAAATCGACAAATATGAAAAACTCGTTCCCGAAAGAGATCATTTTATTGACTGGGAGAGAGTCCATATAACAAGCTGCGCCAAGATAGGATATATGATGGCCGAAAAAAGAGGGGTTGACCCGATACTTGCCGCGGCTGCCTGCGCGTGTCATGACTACGGCAGAATAATAACAGGCAAACAGCCAGGACATGCAGAAGCAGGCTATGAGCCTGTGCAGGTATTTCTCAAAAATACAGGGCTGTTTAATGATGACGAAATCAGCCAGATTGCAATAGCTGTCAAAAACCACAGCAGGAAAGCCGAGGTAGGAAGTCCGCTGGAGGAAATTGTAAAGGATGCGGATGTGCTTGATTTTTATCAGTACGGATACGATGTTGCTCGTAAAGAACAGCAGGACCGGCTTGAAGCCATACTTGGACACAAGGTAAGCGGGCTTAAATTCTCCGAGTAGCAAAACTAAATAGAAGCTGTTGCCTTTTTAAAACAGAACAGAGAAACCGCTCCATGGGGACTGCCTAAGGAGCGGTTTAGTTTTTTCTCAGGCATAGCGCACCTCCACATTCTGAATTGGTTTTAGAAACTCTTCCGGGTTAATATATAATCTTTCTAAAATGGGAATCAGGTCGATGTAATCTTCTGTTCCCTTGTCAAAGTCTTTGTACTTTACTTCTACTACCAGATAGCCTTTGTCCCATTCTTTGATTTTCTCAAATCGTTGCAGATTATATGGACCCATAAAACGAATTGTACGATTTTGCCACAGGAAAATGATATATCGCCCTTTGTTGGATAAATATGCAGTATTTTGCATTGCTCTGCACCTCCTTGCAGATAGTGAAATGCTGTATTATTTCATAAAAGAACCACTCTGTTGATATTTATTATATCCTCCGATGCTTTTGGTGTCAATCTTGAGCGTGCATCGGCGGCAAAACTGTCAGGGTTCTTTTTTGTTGTGATATTTGACATGGATTTTACATAAGGTTTCTTTTTCATTTTACATCAGATGGTTATCATAATAACTGTAAGATAAAAAAAGAAAAACAAAGTAACTGAAAGGAGAGTTTATTATGAAAAAGATTTTGAGCATCGCACTTGTAATTGCGCTTGCGGCAGCGGTTTTTACAGGCTGCGGAAGTAAAAGCAGCGGAGGAACTGTTGCAACAGACGGTTCAACATCAATGGAAAAAGTAATCGGAGCTTTAGGCGAATCATTTATGGAGGCAAACGACGGAGTTACATTCACATATAACCCTACAGGATCAGGCGCTGGTATTACGGCAGTTTCAGAAGGTCGCTGCGACATAGGACTTTCGAGCAGAAGCCTTACGGATGAAGAAAAAGCAAGCGGACTTAAAGAAACAGTTCTGGCAATTGACGGTATCGCAGTGGTAGTAAACCCTGACAACCCTGTTACAGACCTTTCAACCGATGACATCGCCAAGATTTACACAGGCGAAATCACCAACTGGAAAGAAGTCGGCGGTAACGATGCAGAAATCGTACTTATCGGTCGTGAAGCGGGAAGCGGTACAAGAGACGGCTTTGAAAGCATCACAGGAACCGAGGACAAATGCAAATACAATCAGGAGCTTACATCAACAGGTGACGTAATCACTACAGTAGGACAGAACCCTGACGCAATAGGCTATGCTTCACTGGCAGCGCTTCAGGACAGCGTTAAGGCAGTTGCAGTAGACGGAGTGGAACCTACAGAAGCTACAGTTAAAGACGGAAGCTATGTTATACAGAGACCTTTCGTACTGGTGACAAAAGAAGGAACCGAATTATCGGAAACAGCGCAGAAGTTCTTCGACTTCGTTACATCACCTGATGCAGCTGACATAATCGAGCAGGCCGGCGCGGTTGTACCGGAATAGCAGATCAGGACAGGCGGCTTGCGCAGAGTCGCCTTTTTGACATTGAGAGGAAAACGATATGAATAACAGAAAACGCTTATTTGAAAATATTATACATGGCATTTTTCTTGTTCTGGGCCTTATAACCGTAGGATTTGTACTGCTGATATCGGTATATCTGATAGTATCCGGTATACCTGCAATCAGTAAAATAGGGATTGCTGATTTCCTGTTTGGGAAGAAATGGGCATCCACCGCGGCAGAGCCGTCATACGGAATACTGCCGTTTATCCTGACAAGTATCTACGGAACGGCGGGAGCGATACTTCTGGGAGTTCCGATAGGATTTCTCACAGCCGTATATCTTGCCAAAATAGCGCCTGCCAAAATAAAAGCGGTGGTGGAATCGGCGGTAAGCCTGCTGGCGGGAATCCCTTCCGTTGTATACGGCCTTGTGGGTATGCTGGTGCTTGTGCCGGGGATAAGAAAGGTATTTGGTATTCCTGACGGAGCAGGACTTCTTGCAGCGATAATCGTTCTTGCGGTTATGATACTGCCGTCGATTATCAAGGTTTCGATGTCGGCTCTTGAGGCAGTGCCAGAGGAATACGAGGATGCGTCTTTAGCTCTTGGTGCAACGCCTGTGGAAACCTATTTCAGAGTGTCGGTGCCTGCAGCCAGAAGCGGCATAGCGGCGGCAGTGGTGCTTGGGGTAGGCAGAGCGATAGGCGAGGCCATGGCGGTAATGATGGTATCGGGAAACGCTCCCAATATGCCGGGACTGTTTCAAAGCGTCAGATTTCTTACAACGGCGGTGGCAAGTGAGATGTCATACTCCGCAGGACTTCAGAGACAGGCGCTGTTTTCGATAGCGCTGGTGCTGTTCCTGTTTATAATGCTTATAAATGCCACACTTAACTACTTCCTCAAAAGAGAAAAGGAGGGCTGATTATGCCGGGCAAAAACATATCCAGAAAAAGAAGAATATATATAGGCACAATGAAGACCCTGATGGGTATAGCCGCAGCGCTTACCTCGGCGCTGGTGCTGTTTCTGATAGCGTATGTATTTGTTAAAGGCATTCCCAATATTTCATGGGAGCTGCTTTCAACATCGCCAAGCTATATTTCAGAGAGAATAGGCATTCTGCCGGATATATTAAACACAATATATATCGTGCTTGCAACCCTTGTGATTGTGCTGCCCCTTGGCGTAGGCGCGGCTGTTTACCTGACAGAATATGCGGGTAATAAAAAACTTGTTTCTGCAATAGAATATGCGGCCGAGACTCTGTCTGGAATACCGTCGATAATATACGGACTTGTGGGCATGCTGTTTTTCTGCCAGTTCCTGAATATGCAGACATCGCTGCTGGCAGGCGCCCTGACCCTTGTTATAATGAATCTGCCTACGGTAATGCGTACAACACAGGAAAGCCTTAAAACAGTTCCCCAAAGCTACAGAGAGGGAGCATTCGGACTTGGCGCAGGCAAATGGCGCGTAATCCGTACAGTGGTGCTGCCCGGATGTATTGACGGCGTAGTGACAGGCTGCATACTTTCGGTCGGAAGAATACTGGGAGAATCCGCGGCGCTTCTGTTTACAGCGGGCTTTGCACACGCATTAAACGGCATAATCGAAGGACTTGGCAGCGCGGGGGCAACCCTTACCGTGGCGCTTTATGTATATGCCAAGGAGCAGGGAGAGTTTGGCGTTGCGTTTGCAATAGCTGCAATACTTATGATACTTACACTCATCATCAATCTGGCGGCAGACCTTGTCGGCAGACATTTCAAAAAGAAAAAAAGCATTTAATATAACAGATTTTCAGTTACATAGCAATACAAAATTATGAGGAGGAGCATATGGATACTATCATTACCGTAAACGATCTGTGTCTGTGGTACGGAAGCCATAAGGCGCTGACTGATATAAACATAGATATTCCGCAAAAAAGCATTACGGCGCTGATCGGGCCGTCAGGCTGCGGCAAATCAACCTTTATAAAAACACTTAACCGTATGAACGATCTGATTCCCGATGTGAAAATCACAGGAGAAATCAGATACAAAGGAAACAACATATTCGACCCGGCAGTTGATGTAAACGAGCTGAGGAGAGAAATCGGAATGGTTTTTCAGAAACCCAATCCGTTTCCTATGAGCGTTTATGACAATATCGCCTACGGCCCGCGTACCCATGGAATCAAAAACAAGGCACTGCTTGATGACATTGTTGAGCGTTCTCTGAGAGATGCCGCCATATGGGATGAGGTCAAGGACAGACTCAAAAAAAACGCCCTCGGTCTTTCGGGAGGCCAGCAGCAGAGACTGTGCATAGCCAGAGCGCTTGCGGTTGAACCTGAGATAATTCTTATGGATGAACCCACCAGCGCACTTGACCCTATATCAACATCAAAAATTGAGGATCTGTGCATACAGCTCAAAGAAAAATACACGATTGTAATGGTTACACATAATATGCAGCAGGCGGTGCGTATTTCGGACAGAACTGCGTTTTTCCTGCTGGGTGAGCTTATTGAATGTGACAGTACGGATAAACTGTTCTCGCAGCCTGAGGACAAGAGGACAGAGGACTATATTACAGGGAGGTTCGGATAATGAGAAACAGATTTGACGAGCAGCTTATGCAGCTTAACAGAGAACTTATCGAAATGGGTGCGCTGTGTGAAGAGGCTATTGCAATGGCTTCGGAATCACTTCTTAACAATGACAGGCAGCTTGCGGCCAAGGTTGCACCTCTTGACTCTGAAATAGACAGAAAAGAACGCACCATTGAGTCGCTTTGCCTGAAGCTCTTACTGCAGCAGCAGCCTGTTGCAAGGGATTTAAGGCAGATATCGGCGGCGCTCAAAATGATTACAGACATGGAGCGCATAGGAGATCAGGCGGAGGATATAGCCGAAATCATATGCTCGATAGATGTATACCCTGCAGGCAACAGCGGACTTTTGCGGGAAATGGCCGATGCGACAATTAAAATGGTGACCGAAAGTGTTGATGCTTTTGTAAAAAATGATATAATTATAGCGAAAAAAGTTGTACAGGACGACGATATTGTAGACAGCTATTTCGATCAGATAAAGCAAAAGCTCATAACCGGCATAGCAGAGGATCCCGGCAGCGGCGAATATGCGATAGACATACTGATTATAGCCAAGTATTTTGAGCGCATAGGAGATCATGCCGTAAACATTGCCGAATGGGTCATATTCTCTGTTACGGGAGAGCACAAGGAGGTACAGATATGATCTGGTGTGTAGAGGATGATGCAAGCATAAGAGACATAGAGATATACGCCCTCAAATCCACAGGCTTTGAGGCGAGGGGCTTTGAGGATTCCGCATCTTTTTGCGAGGCAATCAGACACGAAAAACCCGAGCTTATTGTTCTTGATGTAATGCTTCCGGGGACAGACGGCATACAGCTTCTGCGCCGGCTCAAGGCATCACCTGAGCTTTGCGACATACCTGTTGTCATGGCTACGGCAAAGGGCGAGGAATACGACAAGATACAGGGACTTGACCTCGGAGCGGACTACTACCTTACCAAGCCATTTGGCGTCATGGAATTTGTATCATGTATCAAAGCAGTGCTGAGAAGATGCAGACCAAAGACAGATACTCAGCTTCTTAAGGCAGGCAATGTTGTTATGAATGTCGATGAGCATACGGTGACGGCAGATGGAGAGAGGATAACGCTCACCTACAAGGAGTTTGAAATTCTGAAGCTGTTTTTGTCTCATCAGGGCATGGCATTTACAAGAGATCAGCTTTTTAATGAAGTATGGGGCATGGATTACTGCGGAGAAACAAGGACAGTGGATATGCATATAAGGACGCTCCGCCGCAAAATGGGCAGATGCGGAGATATGATAAAAACAGTCCGTAATGTAGGATACAGACTGGAGGCTTCTTTATGACCGGAAAAATTTTCAAATCGATATTTGTTGTTGCAGGCACAGTGCTTCTGGCAAGCATTGTCATCATCATGGGATGCCTGTATGAGTATTTCAGCAATATCCAAAAAAACCAGCTTGCGGATGAGCTTGATATAGCAGCATCGGCGGTACAGCTTGACGGCATAGAATATCTCAAAACCATAGACTCAGGCACATACCGTATCACATGGATACAGGCGGACGGCAAAGTAATATATGATACCAGAGCCGGAGCGGACAGCATGCCAAACCATTCCGACCGCAAGGAGGTAAAAGAGGCGCTTGAATCAGGCGAGGGCAGCAGCAGCAGATACTCAGACACCCTTATGGAAAAAACATCGTACTACGCAAAGCTGCTTGACGACGGCAGCGTGCTCCGTATATCGACAAAATATGCGACAGCCGGGCTTTTGGCTCTCGGAATGCTGCAGCCTATACTTGCGGTGCTTGCGGCGGCGCTGGTGCTTTCAGGGCTTCTTGCACGCAGACTTGCAAAACGCATAGTTGAGCCTATGAACAGTCTCGACCTTGACAGACCTCTCGAAAACGATACTTATGAGGAGCTGTCCCCGCTGCTTAACAGAATAAACCGCCAGCACAGGGAAATCGAAATGCAGATGAGGAGCCTGAGACAAAAAACAGATGAATTTACTCAGATTACCGAGAGCATGAAAGAAGGACTGATACTGCTTGACAGTGAGGGCAGGGTGCTGAGCATCAACAAAGCCGCGCAGAACATACTGGGAACAGACAGCGGCTGCACAGGCAAAGATTTTCTCAGTATTGAGAGAAGCCGCAGCATCAACCATACCATAGAGGAGGCGTTTGCATCAGGACACGGCGAGGTTTATGCCGAATACGGCGGCAGAGAATACCAGATAGATATAAGCAGGATAGATTCAGACGGAGAGACAGTGGGAGCCGTACTGCTGGCATTTGATGTTACGGAGCAGCAGAACGCCCAGAGAAACCGCAGGGAGTTTACGGCAAACGTATCTCACGAGCTGAAAACGCCGCTGCAGGGCATCATAGGCAGCGCAGAGCTTATCGAAAACGGTATGGTAAAGCCTGAGGATATGCCAAGATTCATAGGCCATATACGAAAAGAAGCCTCAAGACTTGTAACCCTTATAGAAGACATAATAAGGCTTTCGCAGCTTGATGAGGGCAGGCAGATGCCGTATGAGAGCGTTGACCTTTTTGAGCTGGCAGAGGAAGTAAAAGATACTCTTGAAGGCGCCTGCGAGGCAAAGAATATAAGTATGAAGCTTACGGGAGAGCATATATGTACAGACGGAGTAAAGCGACTGCTTTATGAGATAATTTACAACCTGTGTGACAACGCGGTCAAATACAACACAGAAGGAGGCACTGCGGATATAGATATAGGCTCGGACGGAGCAAATGCCATTATCACTGTCAGAGACAGCGGCATAGGAATCCCGCAGGATCAGCAGGAGCGCGTATTCGAGAGATTTTACCGGGTGGACAAAAGCCATTCCAAGGAATCAGGCGGCACGGGGCTTGGTCTTTCGATAGTAAAACACGCTGTTTCCTACCACAGCGGTACGGTAAATATGCAAAGCAGACCCGGAGAGGGCACGGAGGTTACAGTCAGCATACCTCTGAAAAGATAAATCATATACAGAGCTGTCATGTCAGGACGATATGGCAGCTTCGCATTTTTTGGAAAATACTTTTGGATTTAGTCAGAATAAAAAACCTGTCAGTTGAGCACCCTTTTATATAGAGATAATTGACTGTAAGGCAGGTATTGGGCAATGGCGAACAAAGTAGAAATATGCGGTGTGAACACATCAAAGCTTCCGGTATACAAAGATGAGCAGATGAAGGCTATGATGGAAAAAATAAAGCAGGGGGATATGCAGACAAGAGAGGAGTTTATCAAAGGCAATCTCAGGCTCGTTCTCAGTATAATCCAGAGATTCAAAAGCAGAGGAGAGAATCCCGACGATCTGTTTCAGGTGGGCTGCATCGGACTTATCAAAGCTTTAGACAACTTCGACACAAGCCACGGCGTCAGGTTTTCGACCTATGCCGTCCCCATGATTATAGGGGAGATAAGGCGCTATCTTAGAGACAATAATTCCATCAGAGTTTCAAGGTCTCTTAGAGATACGGCATACAAGGCGCTGACTGCAAGAGAAACGCTGGCAAGAAACCTTCAGAGAGAGCCTACCATGGCGGAAATATCAAAGGAGCTGGAACTTCCGCAGGAGGAGGTGGTGCTGGCGCTTGATTCCATACAGGAGCCGGTATCGCTGTTTGAGCCGGTATTTCACGATGACGGAGATGCCATATATGTGATGGATCAGGTCAGAGACCTCAAAAACACAGATGCGAGATGGATAGAAAACCTGTCACTGTCAGAGGCAATGAAAAAACTCAGTCCAAGAGAGCGCCACATACTTGAGATGAGATTTTTTGAAGGCAAAACCCAGATGGAGGTGGCAGAGGAAATTGCCATAAGTCAGGCTCAGGTATCGAGGCTTGAAAAAAATGCGCTTAAATACATGAGAAAATATGTGTGAGAAAGGCAGGTGGTATAAATTTCCATAAGCAAGGTTTTAACGAAAAGACAGCAAAATGCTGTTTTTTTAGCATTAGGGAAATACAGATTAGCATAGATTTTTATTTTTTTTTACGGAATTACGCTAAAAGTTCTTGACAAAACCAATGGGGGGGGGTTACAATGGATATGTAAATTATTCAATAGGGCAAAGCTGCCGGC
>CAVJEY010000006.1:0-34345 GCA_963648745.1 Christensenellaceae bacterium Phil1 | reverse complement strand
TGCTTAAATATTCTTCGGATTTTGAAAAGCTGTCTGTATTATCAGAACAAAAAAATGACCTTGATATGCAGCTTGCTGAAAAGCTGGAAAGATGGGAATATCTCTCGGAGATGGCCGCCAGAATTGAAAATGGTGAAACTGAATAAATTCTGGTTGATATTATGCCGAAAAACTGTATAATATATATGGGTATGCTGATGTAGCTCAGATGGTAGAGCAGCGCATTCGTAACGCGCAGGTCAGGGGTTCAAGCCCCCTCATCAGCTCCATGTGCATAATGCCTGGAAACGTTGGAATTTCAACGGATTCGGGCGTTAATTATTTTTGTAATCTTATTCAAATATCAACGTATAAACAGGTTTGTCTTGATTGGGATACCAGATAGGAGTAAGATAGACTAAATGATATTTACAGTTTATGAAGGAGAGAAACAGTATGGTTATAAATTTTGATGAGATAAAAGAACAGATACTGCCAGAATTTTTTGGCGGCATGAAGCAGATGAGCACCCGTATGTATACTGATGATGCAGGCAGAATTTTTACAGCATCACTTGAACCGGGAGCTTCGATAGGAGAACATCTGCACAACGGTACAAGTGAGATAATATATATCCTGAGTGGCAGCGGCACAGGAACTGTTGACGGTGCTGAAACGGCAATGAGGCCCGGTATGTGCCAGTACTGCAGAAGCGGACATACTCACAGCCTTGCAAACACAGGTGATGAGACTCTGGAGTTCTTTGCGGTTGTAGCAAAACAGGAATAATGAAATTTCAAAAGTAAAGGGACCGTCTGCCTCAGACAAAACTCTGCAGGGCGAGGGTCCCTTTTGAGGTGAGGCTTTACAGTTCAATAACCTCTCTGCCTGCATCAACCGCAATGAATTTCTCTTTCAGAGGGTTTTTGGCATTAACAGTTTTGCCTTTTCTGTTTGTTTCTTCGATCTTCTTGAATACACCTTCTTCTTTGCCGCCTGCGGGCTGAGCGAATTTGAATGATTTGTTTACTTCCAGTTCAGCAAATTTCTTTGACATAGAGATACTCCTTCCTGTATGTAAATATATGATTTCTGTTACAGACAGTATATTTCATCATGAAAGAAAATATAATCGTGAAATGGTATTAAAGTCTGTCGCACTTTTTGATTAAATAAGAAAATTCTGAATATATTGCACAATACTAAAGTGCTACGAACAGGGAAAAAGCCTGCTTTTCTTTTTTGCACCAAAAAACGTACACGGTGCGGTGTATGATATGGTCAAAAGAAAGCGAGGTGTGATTATGGATTATGTTGAAATAGTATTAAACGGCAGAGTTTTTACGGATGCATCACTGGCCGAGGAGCTTTTACAGAAGGCAGGTCTTGCCAAGACGCAGAAATTTGAATATTTTTGTGATATAATAGGTCATGTTGGCAAGCTGATTGAGCACTGCGGGGGTACCGCTGCAAAAATAATCTACGATTATGACAGAAAAAGCGGTATCATCAGATGCAGAATATCAATGCTCAAGGCAGAGAACGGTATGGACGGGTCGCTGTATTTTTTCAAATATATGATAAACAGAGTTGATGTGTTTGAAATGAAACCTGTATCGGCAGAGGAAATACAGCTTGATTTTGAAATCAGGGATATTTTTGCGGAGGAACAGTTATGTCTTACAGCCTAGAAAAAAGACTTGTAATAGGAATATCATCAAGAGCGCTGTTTGATCTCGAAGAAGAAAACAGAGTTTTTGAGGAGGAGGGGCTTGAAGCCTATTCCATATATCAGAGAGAACACGAAAACGACATACTCAAACCCGGCACCGGTTTTAAGCTGGTAAAAGCGCTGCAGAATCTCAAAGCAGGGGACAGCAAGGTTGCAGAGATAATCATAATGTCAAGAAACAGCGCGGATACCAGCCTGAGAATATTTAATTCCATAGAGCATTACGGACTTGATATTACAAGAGCGGCTCTTGCGGGAGGCAGCCGTATAGAGCCTTATCTTGACGCTTTTGATACGGATCTTTTTCTTTCTGCCAATGAAGAGGATGTTCAGGATGCAATCAATGCGGGTATAGCTGCAGGTCTTATCTGTCCGGCGGTATATGACGAGCATGAGATAGATGTAATTAAAATTGCTTTTGACGGGGATGCGGTTATATTTTCAGATGAGGCCGAAAAAATATACAAAGAAAAAGGTCTTGAAGCATTTGCAGAGCATGAGCGTGCAAATGCGATGAAACCTTTGCCCGAGGGGCCGTTTGCCAGATTTCTCAAGACAATATCCTACATACAGGGTCAGTTTGAGGCGGACAGCGCGCCTATCAGGACGGCTCTTGTCACAGCAAGATGCGCTCCGGCTCACGAAAGAGTCATCAGGACGCTTAGGGCGTGGGATGTCAGGGTTGACGAGGCGTTTTTCCTCGGAGGCATAGAAAAAAGCAGGGTGCTTGCATCATTTGGCGCGGATATATTTTTTGACGACCAGCAGATTCATGTAGATCCGGCATCAAAATATGTGCCGTCGGCAAGAGTTCCCTGCAAAGAAAACCAAACTCCTGTTGAAAAAGCATAGAGAATTAATTATAATGTAGCTGTTAGCAATAAAAATACGGAGGACTGCAATGAGAGGATTAAAACACATTGATGATGAAGTAATAGAATTAAGCTACAAAAAAAATGTGAATGAAGAAAAGGATCTGGAGCTTGAAATAAGTGTTAACTACAGGCTGGATTTTGACGAGGACGCAAGAATGTGCTACGGCGATGCAGAGATACAGATCGATGATGATGAGCATACACAGCTTGAAATCAGGATTCATACAATAGGTATTTTTTCATACAAGGCCGATGTGCTTACAGATGACATCAGAAGGCAGCTTCATACCGAAACAGTGGCAGAGCTGAACCCTCACTGGAACAGCCTGCTGACAAATCTGACAATGCTTGCGGGCATACCGCCTATCGAGCTTGAACCTATGGAATTTGAAGATGCGGAGATACAGCTGAGCCGCGGAGAGGGACTGAATTAAATTATTTTGTAAACTGATTAAAAATGTACTGAGAGGGGTTGCGCACTCGCGACCTTAGCCGTGTAAGGCTTCACTGCAATAAATATATTAGGTTGATTTTTTGGAGAAATAGAGTATACTATAAGTAAGAGCAGCAATGTTCTCGATGTAAGAGCATCGGTAAAAGTTGTGCTGCAGATGGAGCAGGTTAAAATTCCATCTAGTTAGATTTCTGAGCAGGAAATCGAGCCTGACAGCTTGGATAAAGCTGCAGTCCACGTGGAGGACTTAATGATTTCCACGTCACTACAGGTATCTTAACTGGGTATCGAGGCTGACAACCAGCATAAAACTCTTTTTAAGTAAATTTTGCGGGAGTGTGATTTAACCACACTCCTATTTACATATGAGGTATAAATGGCAACAAAAACAGATAAGAAAAATGCAATACGGCGGGATATTATAGAGTCGGCAACTGTGTATAGCAATAATATGGCAGGTAAAAGATATCTGTATGTATATGGAGATGAATATTTTGAAATGTATTTTCCTACAGATCATTTTCTTCATTTGACAGGTGTAGGAACAAAATTATCTGCAAAAGGGTTTTATAAAAATGCTAAAAGAGCAATACTTACCAATTAACAGTTTTATTTTGATGACAGGCATACATATGCAAATGCTAAAAAGAAGCTTCCCTGTTTGAAAAGATTGCCGGAATTAATAAATGATATGGTATGTGTTCTAAAAAATATGCAGACAGTGACTGTTATATATAAGCTGAGTGTTACAAACTTAGAATTTACTTTGGGCTTAACAGAAAACACAGACAACAGAGGAAATAAAATTGATGACTTTTTTGTACCAATGTCTTTGCGTGTAGAGGAGTCATCTGTAAAAAGAAGCAAAGAAGCAGAAATAGTTGATTTTATTTTTTCTAAAGATGCAAGTGCAGACCGGTATGATACACTACTGGTTGAGGACAAGCGTAAAACAATACCTGATAATGTTAAACCTTTGATAAATAAAAGCTTTTATGAATAATATCAGGGACTATAGTTTTTTTCCATAATATACAGCATATAATCAGGGCTGTTATGCAGATAATAAGTCTGAGGTGATGTATATGAAAAATACAAAAAAAGAACTGGACAACAGCCAGAGAATAAATGCTCCTACAGGCGCAGGCAGTTTTAACAGAAGTCCTGATTATGAATTTGTATATTCGGCAGACGATATGCAAAAAGGCGAGGTGCCGGGGCTTTACAACAAAGAGTATCTCGGATTTGGCAAAAAATCAGAAAAAATCAGCGGAAAGTAGGCGGAAAACCGTCTGCTTTCTTCACTCTTTACAAATTCTTCACATTCAGTACGCAAAGATGACAAATACATATGTATAATAGTTACTGTAGACAAAATACAATTTCATTTTCACTTTCCTTTATTTATGAAAGGGCGGCTTCGTTTCGGAGCTGTCTTTTTTTCTGTCTTTCGGTGCCGCTTTGTGTTACAATAATACTGGTATATTAAAAATAAGGAGAGAACATATGCTTACAATAGATATGAATGTATTAAGACCGCACAAAATAGCAGTAGGCAGAGATCTGCTCAGGGACTGCGGCAAATATATAAAATGGGCGCATGGACCATGCAGCGTTCTTATCATTACAGATGAAGAAGTAGATGAGCTGTACGGAGATACAGTTGCGGCAAGCCTCGAAGAAGAAGGCTTTGAACAGGCCAGATTCGTATTTGCTTCAGGAGAGCAGAGCAAGAACATGGATCTGATAGACAGGATATATCAGGTGCTGTCCGAAAACGAATTTGACAGAACCGACCTTATAGTTGCACTTGGCGGCGGTGTTGCGGGAGATATAGCAGGCTTTGCCGCTTCAACCTATATGAGAGGCATAGAGTTTGTGCAGATACCCACCAGCCTGCTTGCCATGACAGATGCGGCAATAGGCGGCAAAAACGGAATCAATACGTCAGCAGGCAGAGACATGGTTGGAACCTTCTGGATGCCAAGCCTTGTGCTGTGTGATGTTGATACCCTTGACACATTGCCTGACGAGCTGTTCAGAGACGGACTTGCAGAGGCAATCAAATACGGCATAATATCGGGAAACCAGCTGTTCTCACTGTTTGAAAACGGTGTGGACAGAGACGATATGGAGGATATTATAGGCAAATGCATCGAGCTCAAAAAAGAATATGTCGAAAAAGATCTGTATGACCAGCATATACGCAAAATGCTCAATCTGGGGCATACAATAGGTAATGCGATAGAAGCCGCAAGCGGATATTCGATTTCGCATGGAGATGCGGTGGCATCGGGAATAGTTGCAATGGCGCAGATTTTCGATACGCCTTGCGCTCAGAGATTAAAGGACACCTTCACAAACTGCGGCTTTGATATGGAAGCCATTGACTTTACGGCAGAGGAGCTTGCGCCTTATGCTGCCGCAGACAAGAAAAAAGGCGGAGATTTTGTTGTGATAGTTATACCAAGAGATATAGGTGTATGCGAACTCGAAAGGCTGCCTTTAGATGAAATACAGACCAGACTGGAAAAGGTCTGCATACAGCCATAAAGGAGTATTTCAAAGGGATTTATGGATTATATAACTACTATCGATTTTGCAGTGCTTGACTGGCTGCATGATGCGCTGTCGTGCAGATTTTTAGACAGTGTGATGCCGGTGATCACAAAACTGGGAAGCAAAGGGCTCATATGGCTTGCGGTTGCGTTTGTGATGATGTGCACCAAAAAATACAGAAAATGCGGCATTGTTATGGTGATAAGCCTCATAGCGGGAGTCCTTATAGGCAATCTGTTTCTGAAAAACATTATTGCAAGACCAAGGCCCTGCTGGATAAACGAGGACTTTCATATGCTTACAGGAGTACCGGGTGATTATTCGTTCCCGTCGGGTCATACGCTTTCATCGGCTGCGTGTGCGACGGTGCTTACACTCGAAAACAGGAAATTTGCATACGGAGCAGTGCCTATGGCGGCGCTTATAGCTTTTTCAAGACTGTATCTTTATGTGCATTTCCCTACCGATATAATCGGAGGTGCGCTTATAGGAATCGCAATAGGATATACAGCATTTAAGCTGGCTCAAAAACAGATTATTTAACAGAGGAACAGATATGGGATTTACTCATCTTCATGTGCATACCGAATACAGCCTGCTTGACGGAGCTGCAAGAATCAAAGACGTTGTGGCAAAGGCAGGGGAGCTTGGAATGACATCACTTGCCATTACAGACCATGGCGTGATGTTCGGTGTGATCGAATTTTACAGAGAATGTATCAAAAACGGAATAAAACCGATAATAGGCTGTGAGGTTTATACTGCGGCTAGAACCATGGATGACAAGGACGCCGAAAAAGACAAGCATCAGGGTCATCTTGTGCTGCTTGCCAAAGACGATACAGGATACCACAACCTGATCAAAATAGTTTCCGAAAGCTATACCAGAGGCTTTTACTACAAGCCGAGAGTGGACAAGAGCCTGCTTCGCAGATACAGCGAGGGAATTATTGCTCTTTCAGGATGCCTTGCGGGCAACATACAGAGATTTCTTATGAACAGAAACTACGATGCAGCCAGAAATGAAGCTCTTGAACTCATAGACATATTCGGCAGGGACAATTTCTACCTTGAGGTTCAGAATCAGGGTCTTGAGGAGGAGGCTGCAATACTTTCGGACATCAAAAGACTGTCACAGGAGCTTGATGTTCCCATGGTAGCAACAAACGATGTGCATTATGTCAATCAGGAGGATGCCAGGGCTCAGGATGTGCTTTTGTGCATACAGACACTGTCTACAGTTGACGATCCTGACAGAATGAAATTTCCAAATGACGAGTTTTATCTCAAAAGCGAAAAAGAAATGCGAAGTCTGTTTGCAGGAGTGGAGGGCGCCTGTGACAATACGGAAATAATAGCCGAAAGATGCAATGTGGAATTTACCTTCGGAGAGCTGCATCTGCCTGAATTTGATGTGCCCGGCGGCAAAACGGCAAGCGAGTACCTTGATGAGCTGTGCGATGCCGGACTCAGAGACAGATATGGAGATAAGGCGGAGGAGCTTAGAGCAAGGCTTGACTATGAGCTGTCTGTTATAAATCAGATGGGATATGTGGAATACTTCCTGATAGTATGGGATTTCATCAATTATGCCAGGGAAAACGGCATAATGGTGGGACCGGGCAGAGGCTCGGCGGCAGGCAGTATTGTATCCTATGTACTTAAAATCACAGATATAGACCCTGTCAAATACGGCCTTATCTTTGAGAGATTCTTAAATCCCGAAAGAGTAAGCATGCCGGATATTGACATAGACTTCTGCTATGAGAGAAGGCATGAGGTTATAGATTATGTCATATCAAAATACGGTGAGGACAAGGTTGCGCAGATAATAACCTTCGGAACCATGAAGGCAAAGGCGGCGGTCAGAGACGTGGGCAGAGCTCTTAATGTCAGCTACAGTGAAACCGATGCCATAGCCAAGGCAATACCGTTTGACCTCAGGATAACCATTGACAAGGCTATGGAGCTTAATCCGGAACTCAAAAATATGTATGAAACAAACCCTACAGTTGCAAAGGTGCTTGATATGTCAAGAGCGCTTGAGGGTATGCCAAGACACGCATCAACCCATGCGGCAGGCGTTGTTATATCCAAAAAAAGCATCAATGAATATGTACCCCTGTACCTTGCCGAAAAAGGCATATCAACACAGTTCCCGATGACGACAATAGAGGAGCTGGGGCTTCTCAAAATGGACTTTCTGGGGCTTCGTAACCTTACGGTTATAAGGGATGCGCTGGAGATGATCAAAGCAAATCACGGGATAGATATAGATTTTTCACGCATGGACTATGACGATCCTGCGGTATATGAACTGATAGCATCGGGCAACACGCAGGGAGTGTTCCAGCTTGAATCGGCAGGCATGACACAGTTTATGAAAAACTTAAGACCGGACTGCTTTGAGGATATTGTTGCGGGAATATCTCTTTACAGACCGGGGCCTATGGGCTCCATCCCCACATATATAGAAAACAAAAAAAATCCCGAAAACATCAGTTATATAGATCAGAAGCTTGAACCGATACTGTCCGTAACCTACGGCTGCCTTGTATATCAGGAGCAGGTAATGCAGATAGTAAGAGATCTGGCAGGCTATACCTACGGCCGCTCCGACCTTGTAAGGCGCGCTATGGGTAAGAAAAAAATGGACGTAATGCTTGAAGAAAAGCAGAACTTCATATACGGCAGAGATAACGAAGACGGAAGCGTCGATATACTTGGCTGCGTCAGAAACGGTGTATCCGAAAAGGCTGCGGAGGAAATCTACAGCCAGATGGTTACGTTTGCGCAGTATGCGTTTAACAAGTCCCATGCGGCGGCATATGCTGTGGTAGGCTACGAAACGGCATACCTCAAGACCCATTACCCCGTAGAATTTATGGCTGCGCTTATGACAAGCGTTATGGGAGAGCCGCGGCATATTGCAAAATACATGAAAAACTGCGCCGAGATGGGCATTGAAGTGCTGCCTCCGAGCGTGCTTGACAGCCATGTGAAATTCACAGTCGAAAACGGCAAAATAAGGTTCGGTATGATGGCGATTAAAAATGTCGGAGAGGGTGTAATCAGAGAGATAATCAGAGCCAGAGAAGAAAAAGGCAGAGCAGCTGACATATATAAATTCATAGAAAACCTCAACATACACGATATTAACAAAAAAGCCATAGAGTCGCTGATTAAAGCCGGAGCCATGGACTGCATCAGCGAAAACAGAGCCCAGCTTCTTGCCGTATACGAAAGCGCCATAGAGTCGGCGCAAAACACCGCCAGAAAAAACATAGCGGGGCAGATGTCGCTTTTTCAGATGAATGCAGAGGAGATGTCGGTTCAGAACCTTACAGGCAGAATGCCTGATGTTGCTAATTTCCCAAGGGAGATACTTGCGGCAATGGAAAAAGAAATGCTGGGAGTGTATCTGACATGGCATCCGCTCGATGAATACAAAGAGCGCATAGAAAAACTGGTGACACATACAAGCGACAGTCTTGACAGCGATGAAGCTCAGACAGGCAATATCGCAGACGGAATGAAAGTCACCATGGCAGGCATCATTTCGGGCAAAAAAATGCTTACAACCAAAAACAACAAGCGTATGGCATTCCTTGACATCGAGGATATGTACGGCTCATTTGAGGTTATCGTGTTCCCTAATGTATATGAGAAGTGCGCAGGCTGTCTCAATGAGGACAACATAGTTGCGGTAAAAGGCAGACTGAATTTCAAAGAGGATGAGGCACCCAAGGTGCTTGCAGATACCGTTATAGACCTCAAAGCGGCGGCGGAGGCCGGAAGTACGGTAAAAATAAGAATACCGCAGACGGCAGAGCATGGTCTTGCCAGAGTGAATGAAGAAATGGCAAAACACAGAGGCGACACCCCTGTAATCATATATTCCAACGGTAAAACCTACAGAGCAAGGCCTGATATGTGGGTAGAGGTTTCCGAAGAATTCAGGAATGCGGTGATACAGATTGTAGGCAGAGAAAACTTCAAGGAGGTATAGAGATGAAAAAAATAGGAGTGCTGACAAGCGGCGGAGATTCTCCGGGAATGAACGCTGCAATAAGAGCTGTCGTAAGATGCGGTATTGACAGAGGAATGACGGTTTACGGCATCAGCAGAGGCTATGAGGGTCTGATTGACGGCGATATAAGGGAGATGGACAGAGCTTCTGTCGGCGGGATTATACACAGAGGCGGCACAGTGCTCGGAACTGCAAGAAGCGAGAGATTTATGACCTCAAAAGGACAGGACAAGGCTTTGTCTGTTCTCAATGCTTTCGGTATAGAAGGTCTTGCCGTTATAGGCGGCAACGGCTCGCTTACAGGCGCTCTTGAGCTTGACAGGAGAGACATTAAAATCATGGGAATACCCGGTACCATTGACAACGATCTGGGCTATACAGACTATACCATAGGCTTTGATACGGCAGTAAATACGGTAATTGATGACATATCAAAACTGAGAGATACATCATCTTCTCACGGCAGGACAACCATCGTTGAGGTTATGGGCAGGAACTGCGGAGATATTGCGCTTCATGCAGGCCTTGCGGGAGGCGCGGAGTTTGTTATGATTCCCGAAAGAGATTACGATATAGGCGATGTGTGCAGGAAGATACTTGAAGGCAGAGCCAGAGGCAAGAAGCACAGCATAATCATCAAGGCTGAGGGTTCTAAGCTTTCATCGCAGGAGGTGGCTGACAGAATATCCGAAATCACAGGCAGGGAAACCAGAATGGTGGTGCTTTCCTATCTGCAGCGCGGCGGCAGCCCCACATCTGACGACAGAATACTTGCAACAATGACAGGCGCAAAAGCGGCAGAGCTTTTGTATGATGATGAGGACAGCAGAGCCATAGGTATTGTCGGCAACAAAATTACAGCGGTGCCTCTTTCGGAGGCTCTTGAGATTACAAGAGACATAGACCCGTATATGCTGGAGCTTGTAGATGTGCTGTCTAAATAATTACGTGATATGAGCAGAATTCTTAATGATGACCTGATTTACGAAATACTCTCTGCGGTTGAGGAAATTCCCGAGGGAAATGTCGCAACCTACGGACAGATTGCAAGGCTTACGGGCAGAGAAAAAAATTCAAGGCTTGTGGGCAGGGTTTTATCCATGGCGGAGTTTTACGGAGATTATCCGTGCCACAGAGTAGTAAACCATGCAGGCAGGCTTGTTCCGGGCTGGGATATGCAAAAACAGCTGCTTCTGGATGAAGGCGTGGAGCTAAAAGACGAAAACCATGTTGACATTAAAAAATATCAGTGGAAAATATAGAGTCGCAAAACGAACGGGAGAATTGTTATGAGTATTACGGTTTCCGATTTATTAAAACTGCCTTCTCTAAGACAGGCGGAGGTCATAGGAGGCCACAGAGGCCTTAACAAAATAGTTTCTTCTATTTCGGTGCTTGAGGCTACAGACCCGGCTCAGCTTGTTGACGGAGTTTTCGGGCAGGGAGAGTTCTTCGGAAGTGAGATTGTAATAACAGGATTTCTCAACTGCCTTGAGGATATCGAGTGTCAGTGCGCAAATATAAGGAGGCTTGCCGAGGGCGGCGAGGTGGGTCTTATCCTGTTTTATGTGGGCATATATCTTCGTGAGGTTGACCGGAAACTGATTGATATTGCCGATGAGCTGGATTTTGTGCTTATCAGAATGCCTCCTTTCAAAACCCTCAGATACAGCGAGGTTATAAGTGACGTCAACGAATATATATTCAATGACAGGGCAAAGAGCGATTCTATAGTATCTGATATTCTTGCAAGGGTTTCGAGACTTCCGGAGCATCAGAGAAGCGTTGATACGGTGCTGAGAATGTTAAGCGACAGGGTTCTGTCATCGGTGGTGCTTACCGATTCGGCTGTGAATGCGCTCAACATTGCGCCATGGCCTCAGATTATGAGAGAAACACTTGACGGCAACCTGAAATATCTGAAGAAGTACGCCAAAACAGAGGGAGAAACCCGGTGCGATTTTTTGTCTGACAGCAGCATCTGTCATTTTGAGATATATCCTGACGGCAGTGATATGATGCACCTGTTTGTTATCAAAGAGGGAGCGCAGCTTAACAGGAGAATCAAAGAGCAGATTGCAGATGTGGTGCGCATATGCATTAACATATGGGGCAGGGAGCACGGCACCATAGCGATAAGAGAGCTTATACGCGCTATAATTCAGGATGATCCGATAAAAATGCGCAGGCTTTCGGATATTTTCAAAATAGACATTGCCAGCATACACGAGCTTTGGATTTTAAGAGGAAGCAGCGCAGACAGTACAGAGTTTCTCAGAGAACACAAGGGAGACATATGTGAATGCCTGCGGGAATGTGCAGATATTGTTTTTGCGGACATATATGAAGATGAGCTGCTGCTGTTTTCAAGCACGCCGTATTCCGAAATGCAGGCGGAAAAAACAGCGAAGGCGATAATAAAAGAGACAGAAGCCTCGGGTGAGAATATAACGGTGTCGCGCTGCGGCAGCCTTGAAAACACCGCAGATGTGCGAAATGCCTATATGAAGCACAGAAAGTATATATCTGATGCGGCAAAAATATATCCGCTGAGAAAATGGTTCAGTATAGGCGACATTGAATTTGCAGCCTCCTGTCATCAGCTTGCAGACAGCGGTGAGGACTCTGTCGATGCGGCATCTGCGTGTCTCAGGAAGCTTCAGTCGGCAGGCTGTGACTGGAATGTACCCGAAACCCTTGCCATATACCTTCTTGACACCGATTCGAGTGTTACAAGGACGGCAGAGCTTATGTATCTGCACAAGAATACAATTAAATACAGGCTCCGGGTTATTTCCGATGAATTGGGCTTCAGGCCAAACAAAATGCCTGACAGTATTCCTCTGTATCAGGCGCTTGCAGTCAGCAGGCTGCTGAAATAGAACAAGACATTACCCATCTCTTTGTCCTTTGGGACAATGAGATGGGTATTTTTTATGCCTTAATGACAATTCCAACAGCAGACTTCAGGGTATAAAATCAGATATATTATGAATAAGCGGAAACGGAGGTTTTATTATGGCAGAAAACAAAGTCAGATCAAACGGAAATAACGATAAAGGTCTGTCGCAGATAGGAAGCGATGAAAGGAGGTCATGGGGCAGTGTCGCCTTCATATGGATAGGTACAATGATATGCATACCTATGCTGATGGTAGGAGGCATATTTGCCGAAAACCTGACTATAGGCTCCATATTTGCCGTGACGGTGACAGGCTTTGCGGTATGCTGTCTGCTGATGGCACTTGGCGGCATGATAGGAAGTGATCTGGGACTTAACGCGACAATGACATCAACCCATGCCTTTGGCATGACAGGTGCGAATTTTTCAATGGCGCTTGTAATATTCATAGCCGAAACGGGCTGGTTTGCGGTTCAGACAGCAACCTGTGCGCTGGCATTTAACACACTGATGGAAACTATGGGAGTTGTATTTCCGTTCTGGCTTTCGTGCGTGATATGGGGAGCTGTCATGTTCATAACAGCAGTATACGGTGTCAGATGGATGGCGGTATTAAACTATATTGCAGTGCCTCTGCTGGTAATACTGTGCGGATACGGCTGCATACACTCAATCAATACTGCAGGCTGGAGTGAAATATCAGGAGCGGTGGGAAGCAATGTAATGAGTATCCCTGCTGCAATATCAACGGTTATCGGACTGTTTGCACTTGGCGCAACCTGCAACTCAGACTACACAAGATACTGCAGATCAAGAGGTGATGTTGTCAGGGCTACGGTGCTGGGAGTACTTCCGGCAGCGGTGTTTATGATTATGATAGGCGCGATAATGGCTCTGGGCAGCGGCAGCTATGACGTTACGAATATGTTTGCGGGGCTTGGGCTTCCGGTTGTTGCAATGCTTGTGCTCATACTTGCAACATGGACAACCAATACAGGCAACGCATATATGTCGGGGCTTGCGGTATGCAAGATGTTTTCAATCAAGGACAAGGATCGCCCCAAGGTTACAATGGCGGTTGGCGTTATCGGCATAATACTGGCAATAATGGGACTTGCCGATATACTCAATACATATATAAGCATAATCGGCGCGGTTGTTCCGCCTATTATGGGAATAGTTATAAGCGATTACTGGATAATCTGCAGGGGGAACAAAAATATATGGAAGCCGGTAAGAGGCATCAACTGGATAGGAATTACAGCATGGGTGTGCGGAGGCGGATTTGCACTGCTTGAAACCCTTGGAATTATTACGGTGTTCAGTCCTGCTCTTGACGGAGTAATAATTGCGTTTGTAATATATATTGTTCTTTACAGAGCGCTCGGCAAAACAGCGATGGCAGGCAGGGGCGAAATGACGATTGAAGAGGCTACTGCGGCAGCCAGATAAAAGGAGGAGACAAAGGTGCGTAAAATAGGTATTAAAGAAATCGAAGATATAGCATTGGGCGCGGCTCTGCTTGGCGCAGGCGGCGGCGGCGACCCGTATGTGGGAAAGCTGGTTGCAATGGGCGCAGTCAGAGAGTGCGGTGAGGTGAGTCTGCTTGACCCTGATGAAATTCCCGATGATGCGCTGGTTGTTCCCATTGCAATGATGGGAGCGCCCACCGTGCTTGCCGAAAAAGGCATAGGAGGCAGTGAATATCAGACTCTTTATGATATGGTTTCAAGGTTTTTCGGCAAGAAAATATATGCGTTTCTGCCGATTGAGGCAGGCGGTGTCAATTCAATGCTGCCTATTGCGGCCTGTGCGAGACTGGGACTGCCGCTGGTTGATGCAGACGGTATGGGCAGAGCTTTTCCGGAGCTTCAGATGGTTACATTTACAATCGGCGGAATGAGCGCAACACCGATGGCTCTTACGGACGAAAAAGGCAACAGCGTCATATTTGAAACAATTACAAACAAATGGACAGAGGAGCTGGCAAGGGCGGTTACCATGAGCTGCGGAGGCTCGGTATCGGTGTCGCTTTATCCTATGAGCGGAGCACAGCTGAAAAAATACGCTGTTAAAAATATCGTTACAAGAAGCCAGATGCTGGGTGAGGCTATCAGGAATGTCAAAAACAGCAGTGACAGGACTCCTGAGGAATATTTCCTTGAGTTTTCAGGCGCATATAAGCTGTTCAAGGGCAAAATCACAGATGTGCTTCGTGAAACAAAAGGCGCATTCAACTTCGGCAAGGTTGTGCTGGAGGGCATAGGAGAATGCAGGGGACATCAGGCTTTTGTGGAGTTTCAGAACGAAAATCTTACGGCAACAGTAGACGGAGAAATAGTGGCAACAACGCCGGATCTGATATGTCTTGTGGATACGGATACATTTATTCCGATTACGACAGATGCTCTGAAATACGGCAAGCGTGTTCTGGCGGTAGGCCTTGAATGCTTTGAAATGTGGCGTACCGAAAAAGGTCTTGAACTTGTGGGACCAAGATACTTTGGCTGTGACACAGACTATATTCCGTTAGAAGAACGCTGCAAAGGAGGATGGAAATAATGTATAAACTGGGGATAGACGTAGGCGGAACAAATACGGACGCCGTACTTATAGACGAAAATCTGAATATAGTTGCGGATATAAAGCATCCCACGTCAGAGGATATCTATGACGGAATAATCGGTGCGATTCGTGATATCTTAGAGATAACAGGTGTCGACAGAGGTATGATAAAACAGGCAATGCTGGGAACAACGCAATGCACCAATGCCATTGTAGAGCGCAAAAACCTTGCGGAAATCGGCATTATGAGAATAGGCGCCCCTGCGACAACGGGGATTATGCCTATGGTTGACTGGGCGGATGACATCAGAAAAATAGCTGCGGGAAACATAATAATCGGCGGCGGCAGTGAATATGACGGCAAGGAGCTTGCACCGCTTGATGAAGCGGCTGCAAAAGAATTTTTCCTTGAAATGAAATCAAAAGGCGTTAAATCCATTGCAATATCATCTGTTTTTTCGACAGTGCGTGATGACCACGAAAAACGCGCGGCAAAGCTTTGCAGAGAGGTGATGGGTGACGACGTGCATATATCGGTATCCGGAGAAATAGGCTCTATGGGTCTCATAGAGCGTGAAAACGCCACGATACTGAATGCGGCGCTCTGGAAGGTGGCCGAAAAATTTACAGACGGATTTGCAAAAAGCCTTGCCGATGAGGGTATTACAAATGCCGATATTTATCTTTCACAGAATGACGGCACACTTATGACTATGGAGCACGCGAGGAAATACCCTATACTTACAGTGGCCTGCGGGCCGACAAACTCCATCAGAGGCGCAAGCTATCTGAGCAGCCTCAAAGATGCCGTGGTTATAGATGTGGGCGGTACGACAACAGACCTTGGAGTAATACAGAACGGATTTCCCAGAGAGTCAAGCGTTGCTGTTACAATAGGCGGCGTAAGGACCAATTTCAGAATGCCCGATGTCATATCAATAGGACTTGGCGGAGGTTCGATAGTGCGCACAGGAGAGGACGGCAGTGTAACAGTGGGTCCTGACAGCGTGGGCTATCGGATTACGGAAAAAGCCCTTGTATTCGGAGGCGATACGCTTACCGCAACTGACATAGCTGTAAGACTTGGCATGGCAGATGTGGGGGATGCATCTCTTGTTTCCGACATACCTCCTGAGCTTGCCGATAAAGCACTGAATGCAATGCGTGAAATGGTCGAGGAGTCAATTGATGCAATGAAGATTTCAAACAGTGACATAGATGTTATTCTCGTAGGCGGAGGTTCGATAGTGCTGCCTGACAGTCTGCAGGGAGCGGCCTCTGTTGTCAAGCCTGAGCATTTTGGCTGTGCCAACGCCATAGGCTCTGTCATATCAAAGGTAAGCGGCACATACGAGAAGCTTATAAATTATGATGAGATTCCTCGTGAGCAGGCGCTTGAGCAGGCCAAAAAAGAAGCGGCGGAAATGGCCGTTTCGGCAGGAGCCATAAGAGATACCGTTGAAATCATTGAAGTTGAGGATGTACCGCTTGCCTATTACGCGGGCAATACCAACAGAGTCAAAATAAAAGCGGCCGGAGATCTGAAAGGCTGATTTATATGAGGTGCCCTTGCATTATGCAGGGGCATCTGCTATTATAATCGTAACGTAACAATAAAAATTTTCATTCAGTGAAAGGCGGTAAAGCTTATGAAAATCAGAAAACCGGCATTTATAATTGCGCTGACACTTTGTCTTGTGACGGCTCTGTGTCTGCCGCAGGCAGCGCTTACGGCGGATGCCGCATCAGTAGTGAAAATTTCCTCTGCGGCGGGACTTACCAAAGCTCTCACAGGCTCAAAGAGTGCAACCTACAAGCTGACATCGGATATCAGCGGCATCAAAAAACAGATTACGGTTAAAAGCGGCACCAAGACGCTGGATCTGAACGGTCATATAATTAAAGGCAGCAGCAAGACAAGCCTTATCTATGTAAACGGCGGCAGCCTGACTGTTAAATCATCGGCATCGGGTGGGAAGCTGTATAATACAAACAGCAGCGGCGATGCTGCAGGCTGCGGCAAAGGCAGTCTTAAAGTCGGCTCGGGAACCCTGCAGGGCAAGTCATACGGAATTTACCAGAACGGCGGGACTGTCAGCGTTACGGGCGGCAGCGTTAAAGCAACAGGCTCGAACGGAATTGCAATGTATATGACAGGCTCTGCCAAAACATCAGCCAAAATTTCGGGAGGCACATTTACGGGGACAAAACAGGCTATAGCTGTGAATGTGGGTAAATGCACTGTCAGTGGCGGCATATTTACAGGCAAAGGAAGCACAGCTGTTGATATATGCCCGGTTTCAGGCAGCGTCGTGTTTGAAATGACAGGAGGTAAAGCTGTAACAAAGGTTAAAGCGGCTGCAGCCATGTGTGTGCAGAACAAAACAGATCTCAGCATTACAGGCGGAGATTTTGTAAATGAAAAAGGCGGCATGCAGCTTCAGATATCTAAGAACTTTACCGGCAAAAAAGAAATTGCAGAGGGCATTTTTGATTCGGACAGTGTAAATGATGAAACACCTGACACCAAAGACCTTATAGCCACGTCATTTGAGAGAAACAGTACAAAATACAGCAGAGGAATGACTGTTACGGATCCCGATGATCTTTATTCAATGTATATGGATGCATGCGAAAATCTTGAAACAGAGATTAAATTTTCATGCTCAAAAAAACTGTACGATGTGTTTGTATATTATGCAGCTGACTGGAGCAGCGGAATGACAGGAACCCAGAATGTCAAGGGTAATGTTGCTGCGGATGGTAATGCAGATGTGACGGTGACCATCAGCTATACATTGAAATACAAAGTTACGGTACTTGATGAGAACCCTGAACTTGAATCAAAGGTAGGAGAAGAGGCTGTAAAATACAGCAGTCAGATGAACGCTATAGTGCAGGAAACAGTCAAATCGGGGATGACAACCAAAGAAAAAGCAAGAGCGATACATGACTATATGGTTAAGAACTATTCATATGATTATGCGGCTGTTAAATATCCGTTAAAATATGCTGCAAGCTATGATTTTTACGGTCTGCTCAAAAACAAAAAAGGAGTATGCCAGAGTTTTGCACTGCTTTATGCCATGCTTATGCAAAGAGCAGGCGTTGACTGCAGTACCGTGAGTGGTGTTGCGACCGAAAGCGCAGGAGGCAGAGAATATCAGCAGCATATGTGGAATGTCATAACTTTAGAAAACGGCAGTAAATATTATGTTGATGTGACCTTTGATGACAGCGCATCTTCAGGCTCGAAGGTTTCAACCATGTTTTTCTATAAGTCAGAGAGCAGATTTTACGGATTTGGGTATCATAATGAGTACTGATAATGCGGGGAGAATATATTATGAAAAACTTTTTTACAGACTGGAACTACAAAAAACACGCAAAGTTTGTCACAGGCGTATATCTGGCATTGTATGCGATAGATATGACCGTCGGATATATCGTATGCAAAAAATGCCTTGACAAAATACAGGAGATAGAGGCGGAGGAATAGCGAGATGAAAGCATTCTTTGAAGAATTTAAGAAATTTGCAATGAGAGGCAATGTAATGGATATGGCCGTAGGTATTATTGTAGGTGCCGCATTTACGGCTATAGTCACATCACTTGTTGACGACCTGCTCTCACCGCTTCTGGGACTTCTGGTAAGAATCAATTTCTCAGACCTCAGTGTTTCAGTGCTTGGAGCAACCTTTGCATACGGCAACTTCATAATGGCGGTTATAAACTTCCTGCTGGTGGCATTTGTACTGTTCCTGATAATCAGGGCAATGAACCGCATATCGTCACTTGGCAAAAAGGAAGACGAGGAAAAACCGCTTACAAAAGAATGTCCTTTCTGCAAAAGTCAGATTTCAGTTGACGCTGTAAGATGTCCGAACTGCACGTCATACCTTGAAGAAAAGGAGAAAATATGAACCTGTTTGATACGACATATATAGGCAATCTCAAAGTAAGAAACCATTTTTTAAGATCTGCCACATATGAGGGCAAGGCTGATCCGGACGGTTCTCCCAATGAGGAGATAACGAGGATATACAGAGAGCTGGCAGAGGGCGGCATAGGTACAATCATAACAAGCTACACCTATATTGCAGACTACGAAAAGCCTGCAGATAACCAGCTTGGCATATACTCAGATGAGCTTGCCGGCAGGTATAAACAGGTGACAGAGGCGGCTCACAGAGGCGGCAGCAGGATAATAATGCAGCTTGTTCACGGCTCGTCATTCAGACAGGCTGACCCTGATAACGCTAAAATTATCGGTCCGTCGGCAGTTACGCATCCTGACTCCGGGATTACACCAAAGGAAATGAGCAGGCCTGACATAGCGGATATGGCAGTGCTGTTTGCAAAAGCCGCAGCAAGAGCAAAGTCTGCAGGCTTTGACGGAGTGCAGATACACGCAGCTCACGGATACCAGCTGTCGCAGTGGATAACACCGATATTCAACAAAAGAACCGATGAATACGGCGGCAGTGCATTAAACAGATTTCGCATAATATCAGATGTATATACGGCTGTCAGAGAGGCTGTCGGCGCGGAATTTCCTGTATGGATAAAAATCAATTCTTCCGATGAAGTGCCGGGAGGCATTACCATGGAAGATTTCCTTGAGATGGGCAGAGAGGCCGCAAGGATAGGAATTGATGCCATCGAAGTAAGCGGCAACAGGTGGAAATTCCATCCGGAAACAGACAGAGCCTATTACAGGGAAGCTGCAGTCAGGCTTGCGGAGCTTATTGACAGACCTGTAATACTGACGGGAGGGCTAAGAGAGCTTTCTCAGCTTGAGGAAATAAGCAAAAGCAGCAAAGTGAACCTGTTCGGATTTTCAAGACCTCTGATAACCAATCCGGGATTTATAAATACACTCAGATAAGTCAGCAAAAAAGCGTGGGTGACCACGCTTTTAATATGTATTGATTTCAGCCATAATCTCGCTCAGATTACGTCTGCTGTAAAGTATTCTGAGAACTGTTATTCTCCCGTTTGTCTCATCGGGCAGATAATATACAATATAGTTTCCTGCGGGCTTTTTTCTTATGCCCATATCGGGAATAAATTCCGTCTCAGAGAGCATACCGCTTTGAGGGAACAGACAGGCATCGTCAATAACCGCAAGCAGCCTGTCGATAAAATCAGAGGCTGCAGCAGGATTTGACAGTGTGACTGCGATATACCGGATAATATCATTTAGATCAGCCTCTGCCTTTTCTGAAAACAGATAAGAATATTTAGAGTCCATACTTACTCCTTATATTGTCAATAACAGCCTTACCGTCTGAAACACGTCCCTCTCTGGCATCTTCAATTCCTTCTATTAACATTTTGGCTTCGTATATTTTGCGCAAGGTTTTTTCGTAGTATTCAATATCCATAACCACGAGACGTCCATAACCGTTTTTTGTGACAAATACGGGCCCGTTTTCTTCAGAACAGCGGCGTTCTATATCAACTGTATCTTTCAGTGCACGCATGGGAATAATCTGCATAATATAACCTCCTTTGTATGCGACTATATTGTACCCTTAATTTGGCCACAAGTCAAGAAACCGAAATAAGGCAGTAAAAAAGCGTGGGTGACCACGCTTTTAGAGTACCTTTTTCAGGAATGTTTTAAGTCTTTCGGACTGCGGGTTGCTGAAAAACTCCTCAGGAGTGTTCTCCTCTATGATATGACCGTCATCCATAAACACAACACGGCTTCCGACTTCTCTTGCAAAGCCCATTTCGTGAGTTACGACAGCCATTGTCATACCCTCCTTGGCAAGCTGCTTCATAACATCCAGAACCTCGCCTACCATTTCGGGGTCGAGAGCTGATGTAGGCTCATCAAAGAGCATTACCTTAGGATGCATGGCCATAGCTCTTACTATTGCTATACGCTGCTTCTGTCCTCCCGAAAGTGATGCGGGATAAGCGTTTGCCTTGTCCATAAGGCCTACACGTTCCAAAAGCCTGTCAGCTTCTTTGTCTGCCTCAGCCTGCTTCATAAACCCTGTCTGCACAGGAGCAAGAGTTATGTTTTTTCTTACTGTCATATTGGGGAACAGATTAAAATGCTGGAATACCATTCCCATCTGCTGCCTTACCTTGTTTATATCAACAGAAGTTTCCGTAATATTTATACCGTCAAATGTGATGGTGCCCTTGTTGGGGCGTTCAAGCATATTCAGGCATCTTAAAAATGTCGATTTGCCAGAACCTGACGGCCCGATTATAACCAGCTTTTCGCCGGGGTAGATATGTTCGGAGATGTTGTCAAGGACAAGGTTGTCTCCAAAGGCTTTTGAAAGATTTTTAATGTCTATCACTTTGACGCAGCCTCCTTTCGAGTATGCCAAGCAGCCATGTAAGAATAAGTACTATTGTAAGGTATACAACAGCGATACCTATAAACGGCATAAATGCCTGATATGTTTTTGCCTGTACCTGTATGGCAACCTTGGTCAGATCGGCAAGACCGATAACAGTTACCAGTGAAGTATCCTTGAACAGAGTGATAAGCTCGTTACCCAGTGCAGGCAGTATGTTTTTGATGGCCTGAGGAATAATTATATGCCTCATAACAGGCACATATCCCATACCCAGAGATCTGCCGGCTTCCATCTGGCCCTTGTCTATTGACATGATACCTGAACGTATGATTTCGGAAACATATGCTCCCGAGTTTATACCCATGGTAATAACCGCAATCATAACAAGATTTCTGCTTGATGCAAATACTATAAAACCCATAATCAGCAGCTGCACCATCATTGGCGTTCCTCTGATTACGGTTGTATATATCTTGCATATGGCATTGAGTATGCCAAGCAGTATGTTTCTGTGCCCCGGAGCCTGCTGGTCGTGTGATGTACGAATCACTGCAACAAGTATGCCGAGAACCACGCCAAGGCATAAAGCCCCAAGCGTTACTTCAAATGATATTCCTAGTCCCTTCAGATAAGCGAACCACCTGTTGCCTTCGATAAAGCTCTGGGCAAATTGCGCTTCAAGACCTGAAAACATATTTGTTCACCTCACATTTCTTTTGAACTTTCAATGAAAAAGGGGATGGCATCAGCCACCCCTTGTTAACGCCAATGTTTATTCAGCCTTGATATATTTGTCCAGGATTTCCTGCACTGTGCCGTCATCGATGAGTTCCTTGAGAGCGTTGTTTACAGCTTCAAGAAGTTCAGGGTTGTCCTTTGAAATACCTATTGCATAGTCCTCTGTAACGTATTCTGTTTCAAGAATCTTAAGGCCGTCGTTTGCAGCCACAAATTCCTTGGCCGGCTGGCTGTCGATAACAACCGCATTAACCTTGCCTGCAAGCAGAGCCTGAATAGCAGTAGCTCCGTTTGTGTAAGCGATTACGTGATCTTCGCCGTATCCGCCGTTTTCAGGAGTATCTGAGCAGTAGATGTAACCTGTAGTGCCTTCCTGTGTTCCGATCATCTTGTCGTCTGCAAGATCGTCAACAGTCTTGATGTCTGAATCCTCAGGAACGATAACAACCTGTACGCCTGTTGCATATGATTCTGTGAAGTCAACGTTTTCCTGTCTTTCAGGTGTTACTGTAAGACCTGCCATGGCGATGTCAGCCTTGCCGCCCTGTACTGATGTAAGCACTGATGAGAAATCCATATCATCAACCTGAAGCTCAAGACCGAGCTTCTCTGCAATCTTCTCTGCGATTTCAACGTCGATGCCTTCAAATCCGCCTTCGTCGTCAGTCATCTCGTATGGAGGGAAAGCTGCGTTTGTTGCCATATGAAGCACGCCTGTTTCTACTGTTGATAAACTGTTTTCATCTTCTGATGAACCGCCGCCGCATGCTGTAAATGCAAAAACCATTGCAACGGTTAAAACTACTGCCAATAACTTTTTCATAACTAAATTCCTTTCTTATCGTTTATAGATGTATAATAATATTCGCTGAATATTTATTAAGTGTAACGAACATATTCGATTTTACTACTGTTTTTAACATATGTCAATAGCTTTTCATAAAAAATTATGAATAAATATTAAAAAAAACCGGCAAATACCGCATAAATACAAAAAAATAGTGAATAAAATGTGTATAAGCGTGAATTTATGCATAAACGGATAAATTCCCCTTTATATATGTAGGAATATGATATATACTTATACCATAACAGACACAGAAAGGCGTTTACTTAATGGAAGAAATAAGAGATATACTCAGGAAATTCAATGAAGAACGAAGCTGGGGCAGATTTCACACACCCGAAAACCTTGCCAAATCCATATCAATAGAGGCAGGCGAGCTTCTGGAGTGTTTTCAGTGGAACAGCGAATATGACAGGGAGGCGCTGTGCGATGAGATTGCAGACGTTATGCTGTACTGCATAATGCTTGCAGACGCAATAGATGCCGACCTGAAAACAGAGCTTCTGCGCAAAATCAGAAAGAACGGGGAAAAATACCCTGCAGACAGGAGCAGAGGCAGCAGTGTCAAATACAACAGACTGTAGCATCATACAGAGGAGGGAATTATGAGCAGATCATCAGAAAAAATTTTCAGAGAAATGCAGAAGTTTATGGAAGAAAACAAATTTGAAAGCGAGGAGCAGGCTAACGCGGCAATGCAGGAATTTATAGCGCAATATAACGAAAATATGCAAAGCTATAATGATATGGAGCCTCAGACAGCATGGGACTATCTTGATATGGCTTTTGATGCTCCTACAGAAAAAGAAGCGGTCAGATATGCCAAAAAAGCGCTGGAACTTGATGAATACTGCACAGACGCCGAGATGCTGATTGCAGATATTCAGTGTGGCGATGATTTTGAAAAATTCAAAAAGAAGCTTGAAAAAATCATAAGCAAAACGGAGAAACACCTGAGAGAAGAAGGGTATTTTGATGACGACTGCATGGGAGAATTCTGGGGAATACTTGAAACAAGACCGTATATGAGAGCCAGGTACGAGCATCTTAAACTTCTTGTTTCTGCAGGCAAGATAAAAAAAGCAAAAGAGGAGTGCGAGGATATGCTTTGCCTGAACAAAAGTGACAATCTGGGTGTCAGGTATATACTTATGGGGATTTATGCGCATTTTGAGGATGAGCTTTCGGCAATGAGGCTCTACAGGGAGTACAACGAGTGCTCGGTGCATATGCTTCTGCCGCTTATTGCACTGTATTACAAAAAAGACAGCTACCGGACTGCGGAGAAATATCTCAGGCTCATAAGCGGCGAAGGTTTTGACAAATACTTCCTCACATTTGGAGGGGACAACGACTTTGAAGATGACTTCGATGATGATATACCTTTCACAGACAGATACAGGATAGGATCGGAGGAAGAGGTTGCTTATGCAATCGAGATGTGTATATTCCTGTATGTGTCAACACCGGGCATATTAGAATGGATAGCGCAGAGGGTAAGCAGGGGTTTTTAGGAATATATGAACGATGACAGAAGCAGACTTCCGGTGGCCGTAATGGATTCGGGCATCGGAGGCATAAGCGTATTAAAAGAAATAGTGAAGCTGATGCCAAACGAGGACTGCATATTTTTCGGAGATTCCGTAAATGCGCCTTACGGCACCAAGGAGCTTTCGCAGATACAGCGGATTGTAATGGACAGAGCGGAGTATCTTTATTCCAGGGGAATCAAAGCTCTGGTGGTGGCCTGCAATACGGCAACCAGCGCGGCAATCAGACTCCTCAGGGACAGATACAGAGATATTCCGGTGATAGGAATAGAGCCGGCGCTCAAGCCTGCGGTTTCGGGAGACGAAAGGCATACCGTTGTGGTTATGGCAACTCCCATGACCATCAGAGAAAAGAAATTTCAGAGCCTTATGGCCAAATATGCAGACGAGGGCACCGTATATCCGCTGCCGTGTCCGGGACTTGCGGATCTGATAGAAGACGGCAATACCGAGGGAGAGAAGCTTGAAAAATATATACTTGAGCTTCTGATGCCCTATCTTGGGGAGAAGATAGACTATATAGTGCTGGGCTGCACCCACTATCCGTTTGCCAAAAAAACAATACAAAAAATTGCAGGTGACGATGTCAGAATAATCGACGGGAGCCTCGGCACCGCAAAACAGCTGAAGCGCAGACTCAAAGCCGCGGGACTTGAAAACCCCGGGACAGACAGAGGCACAATAGTATTTGAGGACAGTATCCCCTCTAAAACGGAGCTTTGCAGGCAGATGTTTGAAAAAGAACTCTGACCTGTCTGAAAAATGTCTAAAAAATTATGTATACATTGAAAATACCAGTAGATTTATTCGGGATTTCGTATATAATTAGAATATTGAAGATAAACAGCAGTTGTTTCAGGCTGCAGTAAGGAGAGAAATATGGCAAAAGTAGGAGTTACAGAAACTGTATTAAGAGATGGTCATCAGAGTCTGATCGCAACAAGAATGACTACCGAAGAAATGCTTCCTGTTCTGGAAACCTTAGATAATATCGGATATAACGCTCTCGAGATGTGGGGCGGCGCAACTTATGACGCATGTATCAGATTCCTTGACGAGGACCCTTGGGACAGACTCAGAATCATCAGAAAAAAAGTTAAAAACACAAAGCTTCAGATGCTTTTAAGAGGCCAGAACCTGCTGGGCTACAGACATTATGCCGATGACGTTGTCGATGAGTTCGTTGACAAGGCAGTATCAAACGGTATAGATGTAATCAGAATTTTCGATGCACTGAATGATATGAGAAACATCGAAAGAGCGATAAAAGCAACCAAAAAATGCGGAGCGCACGCACAGGGCACAATGTCATACACAATCAGCCCTATTCATACAAATGAGATTTTCGTAAATCTTGCAAAAGAAATAGAGCAGATGGGAGCTGATTCCGTATGTATCAAAGACATGGCCGGACTGCTTGACCCGTACAACACATACAAGCTTGTCAAAGACATCAAGGCAGCTATATCAATTCCTCTTGAGATTCATACACACGCAACAAGCGGACTTGGCAGCCTGACATATATGAAGGCGATAGAAGCAGGTGCCGATATGATAGACACTGCGCTTTCACCGTTTGCAGAAGGCACATCACAGCCTCCTACAGAACCTATAGCATTTGCATTCAAGGACACTGAATATGACCTTGGCCTTAACCTTGACCTTCTCAACGAAGCATCAGAGTATTTCAAGCCTATCAGAGAGAAATACATTGCCAACGGACTTATGGATCCTAAGCTGATGGGTGTTGACATCAATACACTCAAATATCAGGTTCCGGGAGGTATGCTTTCAAATCTGGTATCACAGCTCAAACAGGCCAACGCCATGGACAAGTTTGAAGAGGTACTGAAAGAAGTGCCTAGAGTAAGAGAAGATTTCGGATATCCGCCTCTTGTAACACCAAGCTCACAGATTGTGGGAACACAGGCTGTGCTCAACGTCGTTATGGGTGAAAGATACAAGATGGTTCCAAAGGAAGCAAAGGATCTGGTAAAAGGCATGTACGGCAAGACAACAGTTCCTATCAAACAGGAGGTTGTTGACAAGATCCTCAAAGGCGAGAAGCAGGTTACCTGCAGACCGGCAGACCTTCTTGAACCTGAGCTTGATCAGATGAAAAAAGAATGCGCCAAATGGATACATCAGGAAGAGGATGTACTCACGAAAGCATTATTCCCGCAGCCTGCCGAAACTTTCTTCAAAAAAAGAGAAGCAAAGCTGTATCAGATAGACCACGATCTTCTTGACGAAGAAAACTGTGTATACCCTGTATAATATGATTGAGAGGGGCGTTGTACGCCCCTGTATTTTTTTGCAGACAGACTTTTGAAATATACGTAGCAGTAATCAGAAAACTGCAGGAGAAACAAATGGTATTAAAAGATCTTGAAATAGGAAAAAGCGCCAGAATAACAGCAGTCGGAGGGCAGGGCGCTCTCAGGCAGCATTTTCTGGACATGGGCGTTGTGCCGGGTGCGGAGATAAAGCTTATGAAGCTTGCGCCTATGGGCGACCCGATGGAATTCAGAATACACGGATATGAGCTTACACTCAGAGTTGCCGATGCTGAGAAAATAGAAATCGAAAGCATTGCGGATTCTGACGACAGTGCGGCAGAAAGCAAAACCCCGCACAGCAAAAAATCAGAGGCAAGTCATCCGGGACTTGGAGAAGGAGGCATATACCACGTCAAAACCGACGGCATGCCTCTGCCGGAGGGCGAAACCATAACCTTTGCACTGGTGGGCAACCAGAACTGCGGCAAGACCACACTGTTTAATCAGCTGACCGGCTCAAACCAGCATGTAGGCAACTTCCCGGGAGTTACGGTTGACAGAAAAGACGGAGTAATAAAAGGGCACAGCAATACACTTGTTACAGACCTTCCGGGAATATATTCAATGTCGCCTTATACCAGTGAAGAAATTGTAACAAGACAGTTTCTGATGGAGGACAGGCCAAAAGGCATCATAAATATAGTGGATGCCTCAAATATAGAGAGAAACCTTTATCTGACAATGCAGCTTATGGAGCTTGACATACCGATGGTACTTGCTCTTAATATGATGGATGAGGTCAGGGAAAACGGCGGCTCTGTTCTTGTTAATGAGATGGAACAGACACTGGGGATTCCTGTGGTGCCTGTCTCCGCTGCCAAAAACGAAGGCATAAGCGAGCTTGTGGATCACGCAATACATGTTGCAAAATATCAGGAAAAACCGGGGCGCACTGATTTCTGCAGCCCCAATGAGCACGGCGGCGCGGTCCACAGATGCCTGCACGGAATAATGCACCTGATTGAGGACCATGCCAGAGCGGCGCAGATTCCTCTCCGGTTTGCGGCCAGCAAGCTTGCAGAGGGCGACAATATGATACTGGAGCAGCTCAAACTCGACGACAACGAAAAAGGCATGCTCGGACATATCATACGTCAGATGGAAGAAGAACGAGGGCTCGATCAGGCTGCGGCCATAGCCGACATGAGAGTTTCGTTTATACATAGAGTATGTGAGGCTACAGTAGTCAGACCAAAGGAGAGCAAAGAACACACGCGCAGCGTTAAGATAGACAGAGTGCTTACAGGCAGATACACAGCAATCCCTGCATTTATATGTATAATGGGACTTGTGTTCTGGCTCACATTCGGAGTCATAGGTGCATTCCTTTCGGAGCTGCTTGACGGAGGACTTGGCTGGCTTACAGCGCTTGCTGACCGCGGCCTTGAAGCCTATGAGATAAATCCTGTGGTGCGCTCCCTTGTTATAGACGGAGTTTTCAAGGGAGTTGGAAGCGTGCTTGCGTTCCTGCCTGTGATAGTTACGCTGTTTTTCTTCCTTTCGATACTGGAGGACAGCGGATATATGGCAAGAGTGGCGTTTGTAATGGACAAGCTGCTGCGCAAAATAGGGCTGTCGGGAAGAAGCATAGTTCCCATGCTGATAGGATTCGGCTGTACGGTTCCGGGAGTTATGGCCAGCAGGACACTGCCTTCTGAGAGAGACCGCAAAATGACAATACTGCTGACGCCGTTTATGAGCTGTTCGGCCAAACTGCCGATATACGGATTTTTCTCAGCGGCATTTTTCCCGGGCAAAAGCGCACTGGTGATGATTATACTGTATTTTACGGGTATTCTGGTCGGAGTGCTGTTTGCGCTCCTTACACGCAGGGTTATGTTCAGGGGAGAGCCTGTTCCGTTTGTTATGGAACTTCCAAACTACCGTTTTCCGGGAGCTAAAAACGTAGGTCAGCTGCTGTGGGAAAAAGCCAAGGACTTCCTGCAGAGAGCATTTACCGTTATATTTGTGGCAACTATTGTAATCTGGTGTCTGCAGACCTTTGACAGCAGACTCAATGTCGTTACAGATTCACAAGACAGCCTGCTTGCTGCACTGGCGGGATTCATTGCGCCGGTATTTGCACCTCTCGGCTTTGGAGACTGGAGAATATCAACCGCCCTTATTACGGGATTTATGGCAAAGGAAAGCGTAGTTGCAACACTTACGGTTCTGATGGGCAGCACGGACATAGTATCGCTGATTACACCGCTTGCGGCGGCGGCACTGCTGGTATTCTGTCTGCTTTATACGCCTTGCGTTGCAGCTATAACCTCAATCAAAAGAGAGCTTGGCGCAAAATGGGCAGTCGGCGTGGTTATATGCCAGTGCGCGGTTGCATGGATATGCGCGTGGGCCGTGTATTTTGCCGGAAGCCTGATTCTGTAGACAAAGGCGGTGATGATATGAATTTACCTACAGTTACAGTTCTGATTCTCATAGCGGCAGCACTGGCAGCGGCCATAAGACATATGATAAAAAACAAAAAAACCTGCGGTACCTGCAGCGGATGCGGCAATTACAAAAACTGCAGCAGCTGCAGCAGACAGAAATAGAATACACAGTAATAAACCTTGTCCGGGAGAGTTCCTGAACAAGGTTTGTTAATTATTTGAGTTCATTTAATATATCGGGAAACGGCTCCAGTGAGCGCTTCAGGATGCCATGCATATGAGCGATTGCAATACCGTAGTTTGTAACAGGTATGCCGTTTTCTTTGCAGCAGTCTATGCGGTATTTCATTTCCTTTTCGTTGAGCATGCAGCCGCCGCAGTGAACGACCAGAGCATACTGTGACAGATCAGACGGAAAATCGCCGCCTGAGGTGAAGGCAAAGTTCAGCTTTTTGCCTGTATGATTTTTTATCCATGCAGGCATTTTGACAGTCCCTATATCCTCACACTGCCTGTGGTGGGTGCAGCCTTCCGAGATAAGAACCGTATCGCCGTCTTTGAGCCTGTCCAGCATGGCGGCGCCTTTTACTGCCTGTCTTAAATCGCCCTTGTAATTTGCAAACAGTATTGAAAACGATGTAAGCATTATATCTTTCGGAACCGTTTTGTTAACGAATCCGAATACCTGAGAATCCGTAACCACCAGCTTTGGCCTTCGGGAAAGCGATGAAAGAGTTTTTTCAAGCTCTGTTTCCCTTGTAACCATGCAGCATGCTCCTGTGTCTAAAATATCTCTTATGGTCTGCTGCTGAGGCAGTATCAGTCTGCCTTTTGGAGCAGCGCTGTCTAAAGGCACGACAAGTACGATGATATCATATGGTTTTATCAGATCCGCTATCACTCTTTTGTCTGTTTTCTGCTCCTTTGCCAGAGATGCGATCAGTTCTTTGAGCTCATATATATTTCTATTTTCAAGGGCGCTGACATATATTGAGTTTTTGTCTGACGCAGGGATGCTGTCAAGAAGATCCGCCTTGTTATATACCGTTATACAGGGTATATTCCTCTCCTTAAACTTTCTGACAAGCTCAAGCTCCTCGGGTAAAAGATCGCGGGTCGCATCGGTGACAAGAACAGCTATATCGGTTCTGTTAAGTACGGACAGCGCTTTTTCAACTCTCAGTTTTCCCAGATTCCCCTCATCATCGATGCCGGGTGTGTCGATAATTACAACAGGACCTAAAGGCAGCAGCTCCATTGCTTTTCTGACAGGGTCTGTTGTAGTTCCCCTGACATCCGAAACAACCGACAGCGCCTGACCTGTAATGGCGTTGACAAGGCTTGATTTGCCTGCGTTTCTCATTCCGAAAAACCCTATATGCAGTCTTTCTGCCGATACCTGTCTGTTAAGACTCATAATATTCTCCTTATCAGAAACGGAAATCACGTCTGTTGGAAGCCCTGATGGCATCGACGTTTTCCTTTGCAATAGCCTTTACTTTTGGTGCGGGTATTTTTTCAAGCTCTTTTTCGATCAGGGCAAAGCCTGTTTTTCTGGTGTCATCACCTGCATAGTCGGTAAGATATTCTGTCAGTGTCATAAGAGCGTTAGGGTGACAGCAGTTCAGAATCTGTCCGTTTTTGCAAAGTGACATGAATCTGTCGCCTGTTCTGCCCTCACGGTAGCACGCTGTGCAAAACGACGGAATATATCCAAGCTTCATAAGCCAGTTTACAACTTCGTCGAGAGTTCTCTGATCCGATACGTCAAACTGCTCTGAATCATGAGGTCTTTCTTCCTCGGTATAGCCGCCCACCGATGTGCGGGAGCCTCCGCTTATCTGGGAGATTCCTATTGAAAGCGCTTTTTCGCGAACCTTTTCGCCCTCTCTTGTGGAAATTATCATTCCTGTGTACGGTACGGCTATTCTGATGCAGGCTATTATTTTTTCAAACAGCTCATCGCTTATGCTGTTGTCAAAAGCGGCGGGATCTATATCGTCTGCACGTTTGATACGCGGCACGCTGATGGTATGAGGGCCGACTCCGTGTACGGCTTCAAGATGCTCTGCGTGCATCAGCAGACCTGCGAATTCATATTTGTACATTTCAAGACCGAATAAAACGCCAAGCCCCACATCGTCTATGCCGCCTTCCATAGCTCTGTCCATGGCCTCTGTATGATAGTCGTAGTCATGCTTTGGTCCTGTCGGATGCAGCCTCAGATAGCTTTCTTTGTGATAGGTTTCCTGAAACAGTATGTATGTGCCTATGCCGGCATCTTTTAATTTGCGGTAGTTTTCAACGGTGGTTGCAGCGATATTGACATTTACTCTGCGGATAGCCCCGTTTTTGTGCTTAATGCTGTAGATTGTATCAATACATTCAAGTATATATTCGATAGGGTTGTTTACAGGATCCTCTCCCGCTTCGATGGCAAGACGCTTGTGTCCCATATCCTGAAGCGCTATGACTTCCCGCTTTATATCCTCCTGTGTCAGCTTGATTCTGCTGATGTGCCTGTTTTTCATATGATAAGGGCAGTATACGCAGCCGTTCACACAGTAGTTTGAAAGATAAAGAGGTGCAAACATTACAATACGGTTGCCGTAAAAGGCAAGCTTGATTTCCTCTGCCAGCCTGTACATTTCTTCGATTTTTTCGGGGATGTCGCAGGCAAGAAGTACGGAGGCCTCTCTGTGGGTAAGTCCCTGACAGACTGTTCCGTCCGCTGTTTTACGGGGTCTTGCCTTATCTAAAATACTGTCGATAAGTTCGATGTTGTTTTTGTTTTCCTCTGCATATTTCAGAGTTTCAAGTATTTCCTCGTGGCTGATGAATTCATCGGCTTTGAGTGATTTTGGATTGTAGATTGTCATAAGTGTTCCTTTCCTGCGGTCAGAGTTAACTTCCCGTTTAGATTATATTTTTGAAATCGCCTCTGTCTGTGACAATGCGATAGCCTATGGCCGAAATTCTTTTTTTCAGGGCGGAGAGGTTTTCGGCAGCCTCCTCGTCCATACATATTTTGCCGTTGTAAAGCATATATTTTTTCCTTTCGGAAACAGGTGAAAGATTGGGCATTACAACGTTTGCGCCTGCAAGGATGCCTTTTTCGCGCCCTGTGGCATCGATGGTTCCGAGGGCTGTTGTTGCCGGAAGCAGTATGTCGGGCCTGATAAGGCGTATCAGAGAAAGCAGATAGACTGTAAGCTCTGCCGTGCCTGCGGGTCTGTCTGCAAAAGGCGTGTCCCTGTGAGGGATAAACGGCCCTATACCGCACATGTGAGGTGAAAATTCCTCTATGAATTTAAGGTCCTCTGCCAGTGTGTCAGAAGTCTGATACGGAGAGCCGACCATAAATCCGCAGCCTGTCTGAAAACCGGCGGCTTTCAGATTTTCAAGGCATGTCATTCGTTTTTCAAATGACATTGATGCAGGGTGGAGCTTCTCATAGTGAGCTCTGTCTGCGGTTTCGTGGCGAAGCAGATAGCGGTCTGCCCCGGCCTCATACATGGCCATGTATTCATCTGCCGAATATTCGCCAAGAGAAAGAGTCACGGCGCAGTCAGGGAAGCTGTTTTTGATGCTGCGGACATAGCTGCATATATTATCCGCGGTAAAAAATCCGTCCTCGCCGCCCTGCAGGACAAATGTGCGAAAGCCAAGCTCATAGCCCCTGCGGCAGCATTCAAGAACTGTTTCAAGTGACAGGCGGTATCTTGCGCACCGGGTATTTCCTCTGCGGATGCCGCAGTAAAAGCAGTCGTTTGCGCAGATATTGCTTACCTCTATCAGCCCTCTGATATATACGTCTTTGCCGTAAACGCCCTGCCTGATTCTGTCGGCTTTTGAAGCGGTATATGCTGCAATATCCTCAGAAAAGCCCTCGATAAGCGTTTTGTATTCGTTTTTTTCAAGTGTATGCTCTGCAGCAAGTCTGTCTGCAAGCAGTTTAAGATTGTTATTCATCGGACACCACATTTGAATAAGCCGTCTTGACGCTGATGCCGCCTATATTCCCTATTTTGCCCGAAAGAGCGGAAATGATATTTGGCGGAGCGTCTATGGCAACAGATATTATATTGATATTTCTCTCTTTGTAGGGAATCCCCATCCTCCCGATTATATAGTGTCCGTATTCGTGCAGCAGTGAATTAAGATACGAAGCGGAATCAGGGTTTTCAACGATTATGCCCATAACGGCAACTCTTGTTTCCATTAAAGCCTCCTGAGTATTAAAAATATCTGCACCCCAAAAGAATGCAGATATACCTGTAGTCAATATATTGCACCTTTCAGGCAGAATCCGCAGTGCGGAAACTTTGTGTCAGGATTATGAGTACATTTTACAGAAAAAAAAGAAAGGTGTCAAGGGAGGGGAAGGAGAACACAGGGCAATCGCGTGAAAACCCTGAAGACAACTGAACGTGAGACAGTGTACTCAGGGTATTCGGTTTCCTGTTTTTTGCTCTGCAATGTTTATATAAAAATTCCTTGGTAAAGGTAATTTGTATATCCAAAGAGTGCCTTTAGTGCAGTGATTGCAACAGGTACAGGGATATGTAGCAGGGGCGGGAATCTTGAAAATGACGTAAAAAAGGTGCGATCTTGATGTAATTTTTACATTGTTTTGGGAAAATGAAAATACAGAACCTAAAATATAACAAAAAAAGTATTGACAGGTTATCTCTGCAGGAGTAATATATAGACACAAGCTACACAGTCATATTATTACAAAATATATTAACTAAGGAAACCGAAAGGAGTAACTATGACAGAGATTAACAGAAAATATAAGGACAGCGTGTTTCGTATGCTGTTCAGTGAAAAAGACAAACTTATAGAACTGTATAATGCAATATTTGATACAGACTATACGGAAGAGGACAGTGTGGATATAACCACAATCGAGGATGTTATATTCAAGACTATGAAAAATGATATTTCATTTGTTATGGACGGTAAATTTGTACTGCTGATAGAGCATCAGTCGAGTATTAATAATAATATGTTAATGGGCTTGTCCCAATCTGCGTAAGCAGATTGATGGAAAG
>CAVJEY010000005.1:37720-39031 GCA_963648745.1 Christensenellaceae bacterium Phil1 | reverse complement strand
TTGCTTTGGATATATAAATTATCTTTACTAAGGAATTTTTATATAAACATTGCAGCGCAAAGAGCAGGAAACCGAATACCACGTATAAGGTATACCGTTTCCTCCTCGGTTATGCTTGTGTTTGTGTTTCACGCAATTGCCATGTCTGTTAATCGGCCTCTGTTTACAAATATCTGCCCATATGTTAAAATCTATATGATTTATTGCGAATGGAGATAAAAATGATTGTTGTTCTAAAGAAAAATTCATCCCCCGAAAAAACAGAGAATTTAATATCTCTGCTTGCCGGTAAAAATATATCTGTGCAAAAGTCAGGCGATGTCCTTGTTCTGAGCGGTGACACATGGTCTTTGGACACAAGTGTAATCAGCTCATCTGACATAGTTGACAGAGTGCATAGAATAAGCAGCCCCTACAGACTTGCAGACAGAAAGGCTCACCCTGAGGATACAGTCTTTACTGTAGGCGATGTTACTGTCGGTGGCGGCAGCTTCACTGTCATTGCAGGCCCCTGCACTATAGAGTCCGAAAAAATGCTTTCAGATACTGCAAGCGAGGTTATACGAAGCGGCGCGCATATATTAAGAGGCGGCGTATTCAAGCCCCGTTCTTCACCGTATTCATTTCAGGGACTTGGCGAAGAAGCAATGCACTACCTTACAAACGAGAAGAAAAAACACAATATTCCTGTCATAACAGAGATTATGGATCCGCGCCAGCTTCCGCTTCTTGCAGATGCTGACATACTACAGGTAGGCTCGCGCAATATGCAGAACTTCGAGCTTCTCAAAGAGCTTGGCATTTCAGGCAGGCCTGTTATGCTCAAAAGAGGCTACTTTGCAACACTTACAGACCTTTTGATGAGTGCGGAATACATTATGTCCTGCGGCAATTCACGCATAATACTTTGTGAACGCGGAATCCGCACCTTTGAGACAGCCTCAAGGAACACTCTGGATATTTCGGCCATACCGCTTCTAAAAGAGATGACACACCTGCCGGTTTTCATCGACCCAAGCCACGGCACAGGCAAAAGAAGCCTTGTTGCACCGATGAGTATGGCAGCAGCCGCAGCAGGTGCTGACGGTATTATGGTGGAGGTTCACACAAATCCTCAGGAAGCGCTGTGCGACGGACCTCAGGCACTGACTCCCGCAGATTTTGAAAGCCTTATGAAGGCGCTTGAGAATATATTACCTTACAGATACAGATACTAATCGAAGCTGTTATAGCTTCTTTTAGTATCTGATTTCACCTTGCTCAAACAGTTTCCCCTATGGCTAATAACGGCTCTCAGCTATTTGCATTTTT
>CAVJEY010000005.1:15884-37635 GCA_963648745.1 Christensenellaceae bacterium Phil1 | reverse complement strand
GTCTTACCTTTGTTTTGCACAGCCAGCCTTTCTGCATTTGCAATGGCAGAATCCATAAAAGGAAGTAAAATCTGAAACATATCCGGTCTGCCCTTTGAATATTTACCCTGATTAATGCTTTTTATTTCTTCAGAAAGCTTTGGCCAGTATTCTTTCCTGTGCAAATCCGACTGAAGGAACCTAAAGTGCAGCAGAAACCACAGTTCTATGCACTGATTGGACCAAATAGCATGATACAGAGTTTCGTCCGTAGATAATCTGACACACATCTCACCGGTTTTATTTATATAGTCTGCCGGGAAGTCATCTGTATCATAGACAATCCAGACATGTTTGTAGCCATTTGGATTATTTCTGACACGATTTGCTGCTTTGTCCAAAAGACTGAGAGTATTATCACCTTCTCCATAAATATCAAGCTGGATTTTATCTCTGTACTGCCTGTTTATGATATCTCTGATTGCCGCAAAATACTGTGGCTCCGTTTTTGTGCCTTCTGTTACTATAAGATGATATTCAGGACAAATCAGGATATTTCTGTCCCTTCTCGGCTCCATCCATTTCTTTCTCATATCGCTTTTTTTCGGAGGTTTCAGGCTCATTACCATTCGCCTCCCGCCAGCATATTTGTAAGATACGGGTCAGCGCCATATCGGCCTTCCATGTACTGCTTATTATATGCCGCAGTACTGTTTACACGTTCATTATCCTCTCTTCGGATTTCATATAGCGAGTAGATTTCACTCTCATGATTCCTGTTTTCTGCAGCGAACCATATTTCATCACGCCTGAAAACCGTATTCTTCATTGTTGTCATATCATGAGACGTAAACAGCAGCTGCGCTCCTTTTTTGTTCACTTTTGTATTTTTAAAAAGTGAAATCACATAACGAAGCAATTTAGGATGCAGCTTTGCATCCAGTTCATCTATTATAAGGAGACGTCCTTCCTGAATCGCCAGCAAAATCACAGGCAATGCCGCTATCATTTTTTTAGTTCCGTCCGATTCATCACTAAACTTCAGTTCATACAGCTTTCCGTCAATCATACGTTGTGTGTAAAGTTCATTATTGCTTTCATCATACCGCCATCCTGACATATCTATATCAACATCATTAAGCGCCTGTATAATTCTCCTGCGATACACTTCATCATTTAAAAGCATAAGCTGCCTGTCTGCAACCGGATTTGCATAATTTCTGACAATACATGACTCAAACCATTTCTGAACCTCTGCAATCACCGGTATATCATAATTAATTGCCAGAAAAGACAGATATGGCATCTTTGGATTTACGGATCGGCTAATACCGGCTTTATTAATGCTGGCGCCCAGTCTGATTTTGGATTTTTCACGTTCAAAAGCCATACCCGGTCTTTTGCCTCCGACAGCCTTCCAATACAGCGATTCCTCTATAACTTCCTCACTGTACACAGACAGATTGTAGCGATATTCATTTTTCCCCTGTCTGAAAAAAACTTCAAATTCAGTCGGCATTTCTCCGGAGATTTCATCAAACAGAAAAGGAACAGCATTTACACTCTGCTGAATAATAATCTTCTCCCTTGTCTTTCCCAGCTCATAAACAGGCTTTACCACTGTGGAAATCAGGCATGAAAGAGCTGATAAAAGATTGGTTTTACCGCCTCCGTTAGGACCATATACAACACCTGCCGGAAGAAGCGCATCGCCTTTTTCACTGACAATCAGAGAATCTGAAAACTCCGAAACAGATGTTGCCCGAAAGTCAAAGGTTGTTGTTTCTTTATATGATTTGAAGTTTTTAAAGGAAAACTGACACAGCATTCTATCCCTCCTCATATAATCATCTTGTTTTCTCTTATTATATAGTTATTAATACCTCTTTTCAAGTTTTATATAGCGATTTCAAAAAAGTTATTTCTAAAACCGCCATATAAAACTCCTTTATCGGTGTTTTTTACTATTCAAAGGCTCACCTTTATCATTATCACCTGTACTTGAAACCATACCGTATTTTATTTTTTCTTCTGACATTCAGGGCTCTTTCTTTGAAACATAAAAAGAACGACAAGTGCCGGTTAAACTCATCGTCCTCAAAGTATGTTTTATCCCAGTGATTTCAGCAGCTCTATAAGTCTTTCGAGCTCATCTCTTGAATAATATTCTATTTCAATTTTGCCTTTTTTGCCTGTACTGCTGAGGGTAACCTTTGTCCCAAGGCTATCCTTGAGCTCTGCTTCAATACGCATAACATCCGCATTTTTTCCGGCCTTGGCCTTTGGTTTCTTTTTGTCAGGCTCTCCTGCCAGCTTCTCTATGCTGCGCACAGAAAGACCTTCTTTTACAGCTTTCAGCGCCAGTTTTTTTTGCCTGGCCTCATCTTTGATTCCTGCCAGCGCTCTTGCATGACCTGCCGTAAGCCTGCCCTCTCTTGTCATCTCACGCACGTCATCCGAAAGCTTGAGAAGTCTTAATGCGTTGGTAATATACGGTCTGCTTTTGCCTACTCCCTTTGAAACCTGCTCCTGAGTAAGTCCGTAAACCTCTATCATTCTGCTCAGCCCTTCAGCTTCTTCGATAGGATTCAGATCCTCTCTCTGCATATTCTCGATTATGGCAACAAGCATATTCTGCTCATCTGTGAGTTCTTTAATAACACAGGGGATTTTTTTGATTCCCGCTTTTCTTGCCGCACGCCATCTGCGCTCACCTGCAACTATCTCATATCCGCCGTCTGTACTGCGCAGAACCACAGGCTGTATTATGCCGTGCTCCCTGATTGATGCCGCAAGCTCCTCCAGCTTATCCTCATCAAAGGTTTTACGTGGCTGGTGTGCATTAGGTTTAATGTCATTTATATCCACATACAGCACTCCGCTTTCGCCGTCTGTTTTATCTGTTTTTTTCTCCTTTTTTACAGTTTCTTTTTCTTCAGGTATTTCAACAGATATTTCCTCGAACAACGCCTCCAGCCCTCTGCCAAGGCCTTTTTTCTTTGGTGCCGCCATATTATTCTTCCTCCTCAAGAGCTAAAAATTCCTCTGCAAATTCGGTATATGCCGCTGCACCTGTGGATCTCGGATCATATTCCGTGATAGGCATACCGTAGCTTGGAGCCTCTGCAAGCCTGATGTTTCGCGGAATTACCGTTGCATACACCTTGTCTTTGAAGTATTTTTTGACTTCCTGAACAACCTGAATTGACAGGTTTGTTCTGCCGTCAAACATACTAAGTATTACACCCTGTATTTTCAGATTCGGATTCATATTTTTTCTGACAAGCTCTATAGTGCTCATAAGCTGGCTTACCCCCTCCAGCGCATAGAATTCACACTGAATAGGTATAAGGACGCTGTCTACCGCCGTAAGTGAATTGATTGTAAGAAGTCCCAGTGACGGAGGGCAGTCTATGAAAATATAGTCATAGCTGTCCTTGATTTTGTCTATTGCTTTTTTGAGGCGTTTTTCTCTGCTCTTTTTTGCTACAAGCTCCACCTCTGCTCCTGCCAGCTCCACGCTTGCAGGTATTATATCCATACCTTTGACTCTGGTGCTGAGTATGAAATCTCTCGGATCGGCATCGTTTTCTATCAGGACGTCATAGGTGCTTCCCTGCAGCGTTTTTTTTGAAATCCCGATACCGCTTGTTGTGTTGCCCTGTGGATCTATGTCAAGTATAAGTACTTTTTTGCCTTTAAGTGCCAGACAGGCAGCAAGATTAATATTGGTGGTTGTCTTGCCTACGCCGCCTTTCTGATTAAATATTGCTATCGCTTTACCCAAAATTGAGCCTCCTTTTTTTGTTGTTAATTTATTATACACTAATACATATTTTTTTACTACTTATTTTATATATTTATTTCATCAAAAAAGAGAAAAGATATGAACAGCATCTTTTCTCTCTGCAATATTGTTTCACGTGAAACATTTTTACGGTTTCAAGAGAGATGTTTCACGTGAAACATCTCTCCGCCGTCAGCTGCCTACTCTCCGCAAAGTCTGTTTTTCTTTCTTTGGAATAAGTATCCTGACTTCAACAAAGTCCTCTCTGTCCTCCTGCAGTAACTGCGCATCTTTTTCTATTTCCGAAATCTGCGTAAACAGCTTCCTGATGGAATTTATATAGATTTTGTAGTTCATACAGCTTTTTCTGTTTTTTCGATTTCTGTCGGTTTCTCTTTTTTTAAGAGCCTCCTCCACAAGTCTTTCACTCTGTCTGACATTCAGATTGTATGTAACTATTCTTTTGAGCACCTGTCTCTGCAGCTCCGCATCCTGTATTTTGAGCAGCGCTCTTGCGTGTCTTTCTGTCAGTCTGTTTTCAATCAGCACCTTCTGTATATCGGAAGGCAGGTTCAGTATTCTTATCTTGTTTGATATTGTTGACTGGGTTTTGCCCACCCGCTGCGCAATCTCCCCCTGCGAAAGATTGTACTCATCTATAAGGTTGCGGTATGCATATGCCTCCTCTATAAAGCTCAGGTTTTCTCTCTGTATGTTTTCAACAAGCGCAATAAATGCCGCGTCTTTTTCGTCGGCGTTTTTAATTATCGCAGGAATTTTTTCAAGGCCTGCAAGCCCCGCCGCTCTGAATCTTCTCTCCCCCGCTATTATTCCGTATGTGCCGTCTTTGTTCTTTTTGAGGATTACAGGCTGCAGCACACCGTATTCCTGTATTGAATTTTTAAGCTCCAGCAGATCTTCTTCCTCGAAGATTTTTCTGGGCTGTCCCGGATTTGCCTTTATCAGACTAATGGAAACATCACTCACTTTTCTTGTAATCATATTATTCCCCCTGTTTTTTCTTCAGTATACCTTTTATTAGATATTATCATACCGCAGGGGAAATAAAATATTTTTCGTATAACAAAAGAACCCTATTTTCGCTATTTAATAGGGTTTTTCGATGGCGTTCCCGCTTTTCTCGGATATTGCGCCGGCGTGTTTTTTATTTTTTCAATAAATATTATATTATGATTAAATTCAGTGTCGGCACTGCATATATTGCTGACTTTCGCCACTCTGCCTCCGAGGGTTCTGATTGCCCTGCCAGCTTTTTTCAGCTCTTCCTCACAGTCAGGCCCCTTGTATGAAAGAAAATATCCGCCCTCTGCAACAAAAGGCAGACAAAGCTCCGAAAGCACTGACAGATCCGCAACTGCTCTCGATACGCATATGTCAAACTGTTCTCTGTACTCTTTGTTTCTGCCGGCATCCTCCGCTCTGGCGTGAAGGACTCTGACGTTGTTTATACCTGCATCCTGGCATATTTCGCTTACTATTTTGAGCCTTTTGTTCAGTGAATCAAGCAGTACGAATTCCTTGTCGGGAAAAAGAATTGCAAGCGGCACTCCGGGAAATCCCGCGCCTGTGCCTACGTCTATCACTCGCTCCCCTGCCCTGAATTCATCATTAAGGGCGCCGAGTATCGAGTCTTCATAGTGTTTTTTTATGAATTCATCTCTGTCTGTAATTGAAGTCAGATTTATATGCCGGTTATATTCAAGTATACGCTCCATATATTCGGCATACTGCTGTGTCTGCCCGGGAGTAAGTTCAATATCATACTCCCTGAGGATTTTAATTAGAAGCTCCATTGTTTCTCCTTCTGTGTTTTTCAAGATATATCAAAAGTACATTTATGTCGGCAGGAGACACTCCCGAAATTCTTGACGCCTGCCCTATTGAAACCGGTTTGAATCTGTCAAGCTTTTCTTTTGCTTCGATTCTCAGACCCTCTATGCCGGAGTAATCGATATTCTCACTCAGTTTTTTGTCCTCAAGTCTTTTGAATTTTTCAATCTGCTGAAGCTGCTTTCTGATATATCCTTCATATTTAATCTGCACCTCCAGATGGTCAACTATATGCTGAGGCAGTGCAGGTCTTGATTTGTCCACCGCAGCAAGTCCCTCATAGGAAACCTGAGGTCTTTTGAGAAGCTCCAGCAGACTGATGCTCCCGTCCACCTTGCTAGTGTCCCACTGCTCCAGCAGCGGATTTATATCGACAGGAGCTGCCTTGGTGTTTTTTAGTCTTTCTTTTTCTTCCTTGACCAGTTTCTTTTTATTTATAACTTTGTCGTATCTCTCCTGTGTTGCCAATCCTATCCTATATGAGCGCTCTGTCAGTCTCAAATCAGCATTGTCCTGCCTCAGAAGCAGTCTATATTCCGCTCTGCTGGTCATAATTCTGTAAGGCTCCATAGTACCTTTAGTCACCAGATCGTCGATTAGAACGCCAATATAGGCCTCGGATCTGTCCAGTATAAACGGCTCTTTACCATTTATTAACAGCGATGCATTGATCCCCGCCATCAGCCCCTGCGCCGCAGCTTCCTCATATCCGGAGCTGCCGTTAAACTGTCCGGCGCAAAAAAGATTTCTGATATGTCTGTTTTCGAGATTCAGTTTTATATCCAGCGGATCTATGCAGTCATATTCTATCGCATATGCCGGTCTTGCTATTTCTAAGTTTTCAAGCCCCGGAATTGTTCTGTAAAAATCATACTGCACATCTTCGGGAAGTGACGATGACATTCCCTGTATATACATTTCCTCCGTATCAAGTCCCTCCGGCTCTATAAACAGCTGGTGCCTTGCCTTGTCTTTGAATCTGTTTACCTTATCCTCTATTGACGGACAGTATCTTGGACCTATGCCCTCTATCTGCCCTCCGAACAGAGCTGACCTCGAAAAGTTTGCTCTGATTATATCATGGGTTTCACTGTTGGTATATGTAAGCCAGCATGAAACCTGCTCTTTGTCGATATTATCATTCATAAATGAGAACGGCTGGATTTTTGCATCACCCTTCTGCTCTGCCATTTTTGAATAGTCAAGGCTTTTGGACAGAGCTCTTGCAGGAGTACCTGTCTTGAATCTTCTCATTGGAAGTCCCAGCGCTCTCAAATTCTCCGCAAGCTCAACTGACGGCGCAAGTCCGTTGGGGCCGCTTGAATACACTGCCGAGCCTATAAAAATTTTGCCGGCAAGGAAAGTTCCTGTTGCCAGAATTACGGCTTTTGCCTTGTACAGTATATTGGTCCTTGTTACAACTCCGCATACTCTGCCGTCCTCAACTTCAAGGCTGACAACTTCGGCCTGTTTGAGCTCCAGATTTTCCTGCGCTTCAAGAGTTTTTTTCATCTCCTGATGATATTTGTGCTTATCTGCCTGCGCTCTGAGAGAATAAACCGCCTGCCCCTTTGCAGTATTTAACATCTTGCTCTGTATGAAGGTCTTGTCTATATTTTTGCCCATTTCTCCGCCGAGAGCATCTATTTCTCTGACAAGATGACCCTTGCCTGTGCCTCCGATGGAAGGATTGCAGGCCATCATTGCAACTGCTTCAAGATTTATGGACAGTACAAGTGTCCTGTTTCCCATTCTTGCCGCGGCAAGCCCCGCTTCACAGCCTGCATGACCTGCTCCGACAACAATTACATCATATTCTCCCATGAATATTTTTTCCATTATAACAAGCTCCTATTTACCAAGACAGAATCTCGCAAAGACTTCATTTATGATGTCATCTGCAACTGTCTCTCCGATTATTTCTCCAAGAAGCTCATAGCTTCTGTTAATATCAACTTCAATAAACTCAAGAGGCTGCATCATATCAGTCATTTCAAGAGCATCGCCTATGGCAGAATCCGCCTGCCTGAGAAGCTCCTCATGTCTGACATTTGTAACCATAAGGCTGTCCTGCTGCTTTGCCTGACCGCCGTATACCATATTTTCAATGGCTTCTTCTATTTCCGTAATTCCCTCACCGTTAAGAACAGATGTATATATCACCTGCGCCTGAGGGATTTCTTTTTTTATTTCTTCTTCATTTACTGCAATACCCCTGTCTGTTTTGTTTATGAGGGTTATGCACGGACGGTTATCGGCATATTCCATCAGATTTCTGTCCTCTGACGACAAGTTTTCCGAACCGTCAATTATAAATATCACAAGGTCTGCCCTGTTAAAGGACTCTTTGCTTTTTTCGATACCTATTTTTTCGATGGTATCATCTGTTTCTCTGATTCCCGCCGTATCTGTCAGAAGCACCGGAATACCTCTGATACTCATCTGCTCCTGTATTGTATCTCTGGTGGTTCCCGGTATTTCGGTAACTATTGCTCTTGTTTCTTTGAGAAGCGCGTTCATAAGGGATGATTTGCCTACATTCGGTCTGCCTATTATGGCTACATTGAGTCCTTCTCTGATTATCCTGCCTCTGCCGGCTGTGCTGATTATTTTTTCCAGAGAATTTTTGACTGCCTGCAGATCGGTTTTTAATTTATCATATGTAAGCTGCTCTATATCCTCATCGGGGTAGTCTATATTTACCGTAACATTAACAAGAATATCAACAAGCTCTTTTCTTATATTTCTGATTTCCTCCGAAAAGCTTCCGTCAAGCTGCTTCATTGCAACATCAAAGCTTTTGTCTGTTCCGGCTTTAATAAGGTCTATCACTGCCTCCGCCTGTGATAAATCAAGCCTGCCGTTCAAAAAAGCGCGTTTTGTAAACTCACCCGGCTCTGCAATTCTGGCTCCTTTTGAAAGTACCAGCGCAAGAGTTTTGCGCAGAGCCACTATGCTGCCGTGACAGTTTATCTCCACCACATCTTCTCTTGTGTATGTATGAGGAGCCTTCATATATACCGCCATTACCTCATCTACTGTTTCATTTTTGTCTTTGATATGGCCGTATGTGAGCCTTCTTTCTTTTATTTTGTTTTTTTTGAAAGGAACAAATACCTGATTCAGAATATCAAGAGCGTTTTCACCGCTTATTCTTATTATTCCTATTCCGCCTTCACCGTAGGCTGTTGCAACAGCAGCAATAGTTTCTTCCATTTTGAGTTTCTCCCGACAAAAGATTAAAGCCCGCAAATATGCGGGCCGTTTTTAACGTTTAAGTTCAATTATAACCCTTCTGTACGGCTCCTCGCCTTCACTTCTGGTAATTATACCCGGGTTACTCTGAAGAGTTGCATGAATAACCTTTCTCTCATAAGGATTCATAGGTTCAAGTCTGACACTCTTCCTTGTCTTTATAACCTTGTCAGCCAGTCTGTTTGCAAGCTGCTCCAAAGTTTTTTCTCTTTTTGCCCTGTAGTTTTCGGCATCAACTATAACGCGAATGTATTTTTCTTTGTTTTTGTTTACTACAAGACTTGTAAGATACTGTATTGAATCTAAAGTCTGTCCTCTCTTACCTATAATGGTTCCTGAATCATTACCTGTTATATCAAGATAAAGGCTGTCATCATTACCCTGAGCTTTTATGTCCAGTTTTAAATTCATCTGCTCTGTAACGTTTCTGAGGAAAGTCAGAGCTTCACAATCTTCGATGTCCTCTAAATTATCAGGTCTCTGTGTTACTTCAAATTTTTCTTTTGCAGCAGGTTTTCTGACCTCTTTTACAGTTTCCTGTCTGATTTCCTTCTTTGGTTCTTTTTTGGTTTCTTCTTTTTTGGCCGGCTCCGTATTTTTAACCGGTTCCGGTTTTTTCTTTGGTTCAACTCTTACCTTTGCAAGCTTTGAGCCTATTCCAAAGAATCCTCTTGAAGGTTCTTCTAATACTGTGACATCGACTTCATCTATAGTAAGCTTCAGATCCGCCAAAGCCAGTTTCACGGCTTCGTCAATATCTGTTCCCCATTTTTCTGAAAAGTCCATATTAATTTTTCCTCCGGTAAAATAGTAACGTACTATTTTCTCTTATTTTTATTTTCTTTGTCTGCTCTTAATTTTTTTCTTATGGCATTCAAACGCAGATTAATGAAAATCTGTATTATCTGGCTTATGAACCAATAGATTGATAAGCCTGCAGGATATGTTCTTGCCATCCACACAATCATTACAGGGAATATGTATTTCATACCCTTCATCATTGCATTGGTCTGAGCCGCAGCTCCTCCTGCCGCGCTGCTTCCGGTAAGAGCCTGAGTCATTGTAAATGATATAAATGTCGCCACGCCCGCAGCAAGCGGAAGTATCCATTTGTCCGGCTGAGTAAGGTCGGTCATCCATAAAAACGCATCATGTACCGCAAACAGAATGTCATTATCGGTACCCATGAATTTCAGCGGATCTCTGAGGAGTGCAAACAGTCCCATGATTATAGGGAACTGAATAAGCATAGGAAGACATCCGGCCATAGGGTTGAATTTTTCTTCCTTGTAAAGCTCCTGTATTTTGAGATTCATCATCTGCTGGTCGTTTGCGTATTTTTTCTGGATTTCCTTTACTTTCGGCTGTATATCTGCCATCGATGCCGTACTTTTTGTCTGCATTGCATACAGCGGATACAGGCAGGCCTTAACTATTACGGTAAGTATTATAATAGCAATACCATATACTCCGACGAAATCGTAAATCAATTGTAATAGTGCACCTATCGGTTTTGCAATTACGCCCATTAAATTCCTCCGTTATTTCAAAGGGTCATAGCCGCCGGGACTTAAAGGATGACATCTTAAAATCCTTTTGGTTCCAAGAAAGCTCCCTTTGAAAAATCCGTATTTCTCCAAAGCCTGAATGAAATATGCCGAACATGTCGGATAAAATCTGCATCTGGCAGAAAACAGGGGTGATATGAATTTCTGATATCCCCTTATCAAAAAAATTAAAATCTGTTTCATTTTTTTATGATTCCGGATCTTCTGACAGCAGACTTCACTGATTTCATCACTTCCTGACATTTCCTGCCATTAATAGTGTTTCTGGCTATAAATATAATGTCATAGCCTGTTTTGAAATCCTGCTTTATCTGTCTGCAGCTTTCTCTCATAAGTCTGGCTGCTCTGTTTCTTGCTACACTGTTTCCGACTTTTTTGCTTGCCAGAAATGCAGTTCTGTTGTAAGGAAGGCCGTTTTTTTTATAAAAAAGCACAATATATCTGTCACCGACAGATTTGCCTTTTTTGTAAACGTTATTAAAATTCTCAGCTCCTCTTAAAACATCTTTTTTTAGCATAAATCAAACAAACGCCCTTTAATAAATAATTTCAAAGCTTTATTATGCTGATAAAACTTTTCTTCCTCTTGCTCTTCTTCTTTTAAGTACGTTTCTACCGTTCTTTGTTTTCATTCTTTTTCTGAATCCGTGTTCCTTTTTTCTCTGTCTTTTTTTAGGCTGATAAGTCTGTTTCATTGTATTTTCCTCCTGAATTGAAAATTTTTAATTTATGCCATCTAAATTCCAAAGGCATAGATACGCTTTTACATTATATAATCAACATGAGCCGATGTCAACGCATTTGTTTATAAATTACTTTTTTTATGCCTGAAAATCCTCATATTCTGCGTGTTGATATTGTTCACAAGATTTTCCACAACCTGTGTATAAATATTATAAAACAAGTTTTTTCGCTTTATTAAAAAAAGCAATTGTCTGTGGATAACTTTTTTGATATGATATATACAGTAATTTTGGAGATATGAAAATGGACAACAAGAAACAACTGGAAAAATGGAACAGGACCCTCGAAAAAATCAAAGCGGATCTGACATCAATAAGCTATGACACATGGTTTAAGCCGCTGGTCTTTAATTCCGTAGATGAAACAAACAAGATAATATACTTTGAAGTATTCAATGCACTTCTCGTAAAGGTAATAAACGAAAGATATCTCAAGCTTCTCGAAACCAACATACAGGAAGTATTCGGCGAACCTCTCAAGGTTTCTTTTAATATACCTACAGATACTCCCAAACCAAAAAAAGAAAACAAAGAATATACAGAAGAATTTTATTTCAATCCAAGATATACATTTGATACATTCGTCGTGGGCGATCACAACAAATATGCTCACGCTGCAGCGGTGGCTGTTGCAGAGTCACCTTCAAAAGCCTACAATCCTCTGTTCATATACGGAGGCTCAGGCCTTGGCAAAACACATCTTATGCACGCCATAGGCTGCTACATAATGGAAAACCATCCTGGCCTCAAGGTTTTGTATGTTTCCTCGGAAATGTTTACAAACGAGCTTATAGATGCCATCAGGGATACCAAAAACAACAAGAAAAAAACCAAGGAATTCAAAGAAAAATACAGAAATCAGGATGTGCTTCTCATAGACGATATACAGTTTATAGAGGGTAAGGACTCAACGGAAATAGAACTTTTTCACACCTTTAACACTCTTTACGAAAACAACAGACAGATAGTAATATCAAGTGACAGAGCGCCTAACAAGCTTGTAAATCTTGACGAAAGACTGCGCTCGCGCTTTGAATGGAATATCATAGCCGACATACAGGCACCGGATTACGAAACAAGAGTTGCAATACTTCAGAGAAAAGCAGAACTTGAAGGTATTAAACTCACTGATGATGTTCAGGATGTAATAAGCATGATAGCCGAAAAAATCAAATTCAATGTCAGAGAGCTTGAGGGCGCTCTGAACAGAATAATAAGCTTTTCGACGCTGATGCAGGAGGAAATAAACATAAAATTTGCAAAGGATATATTAAAAGATATTCTTTCAAACAGCGATTCCGGAGTGACACCGGACTTTATCAAAAAAAAGGTCTGCAAAAAATTCAGCCTGAAACTCACAGACATGGAAAGCTCCAAGCGCGCAAGAGCAATAGCATTCCCAAGGCAGATAGCAATGTACCTTTGCAGAGAGATGACAGATCTTTCATTTCCTAAGATAGGTGAATATTTCGGAGGAAGAGATCACACTACAGTTCTTCACGGATACGAAAAAATAAGAGATGAAATCAAATTCAACGATGAAACCAGACAGATTGTAAATGAACTCATCTCAATAATCAAAGAAGAATAGTTTTCCACACGCAAAGCTACACCAAAAAACAAGTTATTAACAGAAATTTAATAATAATTTTTATTGAATTTGCAGGGCTTTTGAGTGCTTATCCACAAATCCACAGCCCCTACTACTATTACTACTGATATATATTAAAAAAAAGAAGCATTCTTAGGAAATAAAACTCCTGTTTCATATGTTACAATAATATAATTTTGGAGGATAAAATGAAATTCACTTGCAACCAGCAGAAGCTTTCAAAAGCGCTGAATATTGTTTCAAAAGCAGTAAGCACAAAAACAACAGTACCTGTTCTAAAAGGTATAATGTTAAGAACTATTGAAAATATGCTGATACTTTCGGCATCGGATCTTGATTTAAGCATCGAAAAAATAATGAATGTAAATGTTACGGAGGAAGGTTCTGCGGTAATACCTGCAAAGCTGTTTGGTGACATAATAAGAAAACTTCCAAATGAAGAAATATTAATAGAGGAAGAAGAAAGCGGAAACATATGCATTAAAACTTCAAAATCTGAATTTAAGATAATAGGATTTCCTTCAGATGAGTTTCCTAACCTCAATGATGATGAGAAAAATACGAGTACAATATCTCTTGACAGAGAAATTTTCAAAAATATGATATCAGGAACAGCATTTGCAGCAACCAATGACGAATCAAGAGGAGTTCTTACAGGAGTTCTGATGGAAATAGAAGAAAACTGTATCAATATGGTTGCTCTCGACGGATTCAGAATGGCTGTAAACAGAGAGGCTATGAAAAATGCCGAAAACAGAAATATTATTATCTCTGCCAAAATACTGAATGAAATAAACAAAATAATATCGGAATCAGACGGAGAGGAAGATATTCAGATATCCATCGGACAAAAAAAAGCATTCATCATGGTCGATGATACACATATAATCCTGAGGCTGCTTGAAGGTGAATTTATCAGATACAGAGATATTCTGCCAAAGACTTGCGGCACCACGGTTATAATCAGCAGATCTGAATTTATTGAAAGTATAGAGAGAGCTTCACTTCTTGCCAAAGAAGGCAAAAACAATTTAATCAGAGTAACCATTAAAAATAATCTTCTTACTCTTACTTCTAAATCAGAAGAAGGTAATGTAAAAGAAGAAATAATAATGGAAAAACAGGGTGAAGACCTTGAAATAGGCTTCAATTCAAAATATATGCTGGATGCGCTCAAAGCGATAGATGATGAATATGTAAAAATAGAGCTTAACACCAGCATAACTCCTGCGCTTATTAAACCTGTGGAAGGAGATTTTTATGAATATCTGGTGCTGCCTGTAAGAATTTCATTGAATTAAAGAGTAAGTGTATTGGTATTGGAGAAAAAATGAAAATTAATATATTAATGCTTTTTCTGATGATAATACTGATGGCTTTGATAGTATATTTTGTTTTGAAATCCCTGAGATACAAAAACGAAAGATAAAAAGATGCATTCAGAAAAAGCTTTATTGCATATCTTATTAACAGACAGCCTTCTGATAAGCTGGCTGGTTTACAAAAAAAAACGATCCGACGGATCATTTATAATAAAAAAAAGAGGTGATTATATGTTCAGAGAAATGAGAAAAAAAGAAAGACAGCTTTCAGATGAGCTGACAGAAAAAATACTTAACACCTGTACCAGCGGTGTACTGTCTGTTGCAGGAGATGACGGATATCCTTACGGAGTTCCGATAAGCTACGCATACAGTGATGGTAAAATATATTTTCACTGTGCAAAAGAAGGCTACAAAGTGGATGCAATAAAAAGAAACCCAAAGGTATGCTTTACAGTTATAGCGCAGGATGATGTTATTCCGGAAGCCTACGGCAATGACTTTGCCAGCGTTGTGGTTTTCGGCAAAGCATCGTTTGTAGAAGATCCTGAAGAAATGCTTGAAAGCCATATTCCTATTATAAAAAAATACTCAAACGACTATTATGAAGGCGGTATTGAATATTTCAACAAGGCAAAAGCTGCCATGAGAATGGTCAGAATAGACATAGAGCATATCACAGGCAAGGGCAAGGGCGTCAGAATATAATTCCGGTACAGGTAAAACAATGTATATTAAATCCTTAAAGCTTGAAAACTTCAGAAACTATGACAATCTTTCGGCAGAATTTCATCCGGGTGTAAATATTCTGATTGGTGACAATGCGCAGGGCAAGACAAATCTGATAGAAGCAATCTATATGATGTCGTTTGCAAAATCATTCCGCACACGCAAAGACAGAGAAATCATAACCTTTGACAGAAATTATGCCAGAATAGATGCTGTTATAGAAGCTGATGACGGAGAACAGCCCTTTTCAATGCTTATAAAGCCTGACAGTAAATACATTTCATGCGACGGAGTGAAAATAAGCAAAATGACAGACCTTCTCGAAAAGGTATATGTTGTAATATTTTCACCTGAGGACCTAAAGCTTGTAAAGGATTCACCTGATCGCAGAAGAAAATTCATAGACAGAGAATTGAGCAAGCTGAGACCCTCATACTATGAAAACCTGTATAACTACAAAAAAGTGCTGAAGCAGAGAAATGCTTATCTCAAAGAGGAAAGTATACAGACAGATATACTGGAAATATGGGATTACAAGCTGGCCGAATACGGCGCTGAAATAATAAAAAAAAGAAAAGATTTTGTCAAAAAAATAGAAGAAGTGAGCAGCGATATTCACAGCGGCATCACTTCAGGCAAAGAAACTCTTACCGTAGAATACGAGGCGAATATACCATACAGCGAAAACCTGATGGAAATATTTATGGCAGAAACAGAGAAAACTCTCGAAAAAGATCTGCAGCAGAGATCCACTTCAAGAGGACCTCACAAAGACGACCTTAAAATCTGCATCAACGGTGTGGATATAAGGCATTTCGGTTCTCAGGGGCAGCAGCGTACAGCAGCTCTTTCTCTGAAGCTTGCCGAAATAAAACTCATCAGAGAAATGACCGGAGAAGATGCAGTGCTTCTGCTTGATGATGTTTTGTCCGAGCTTGACAGAAACAGACAGTCGTACCTTGTAAACTGCCTGAACAGCGTGCAGATATTTATAACCACAACCGAAATTTCAGAGGAGGTTGCAGGAAGTTTTCCGGACGGTATCACATACCGCATCAAAAACGGTAAAATCGACAGATAAATACAATATATGTAGATTACTTTTTATAACTTTTAATACTAAAAATCTCGCGTTACAGCGAGGTTTTTAATTATTTATGATTTAAAACTCAAAATAAGGCTAAAACCTTGTAAAAAGAGTGATTTTATGTTATGATAAACAAGTATAATTTTATAAAAATGAGGTGGCTGTTTTAATGGCAAAAAAACAAAATAAGAATTACGATGCCGAGCAGATACAGGTTCTTGAAGGACTGGAGCCTGTCAGAAAAAGACCCGGTATGTATATAGGCAGTACAGGTCCCAAGGGGCTTCACCATCTTGTATACGAAATAGTAGACAACAGTGTGGACGAGGCTCTTGCAGGATACTGTACGGAAATAAATGTTACTATAAACAGGGATAACTCAATAACAGTTGAAGATAACGGCCGAGGGATGCCTGTAGACAAGCACCCCAAGCTTGGAATACCTGCAGTTGAGGTAATACACACCGTCCTTCATGCCGGCGGTAAATTCGGCGGAGGAGGATACAAGGTTTCGGGAGGACTTCACGGCGTAGGCGCATCAGTTGTCAACGCCCTTTCCACAAGGATGGAGGTTGAGGTCAAAAGAGACGGCAAAATATACAGACAAAGCTATGAACAGGGCAAGACTGTGACAAAGCTGGAAGTTATAGGCGATACCAAAAAAACAGGTTCAAAGACCACATTCTGGCCCGATGCTGAGATTTTTTCCGAAACGACAGAGTACGATTACGATACTCTCCAGCACAGATTGAGAGAAACAGCATTTCTCAACAAAGGCATCAAAATAACTCTTGAGGACAAAAGAGAAAACAAAACCAAAAAAGAAGAATTTCATTATGAGGGCGGTATCAAAGAGTTCGTAAAGCATATGAACCAGAACAAAGAAGCGCTCCATAAGGATATAATATATTTTGAAGTCCAGAAAGCCGATGTGTGCGAAGCAGAAGTTGCAATGCAGTATACCGACAGATACAACGAGATGATTTTATCTTATGCCAACAACATCAACACTGTTGAGGGCGGTACTCATCTGATTGGTTTCAAGTCGGCGCTCACAAGAGTATTTAATGACTATGCAAGAAAAAACAAATTTCTCAAAGACAGCGATCAGGCTCTGTCGGGTGAGGATGTAAGAGAAGGCCTTACGGCTATCGTTTCCGTAAAGCTTGCCGAGCCTGAATTTGAAGGTCAGACAAAGGCAAAGCTTGGAAATACAGAGATGAGAGGCTTTGTTGAAACTTCAACAAACGAAAACCTGATGGCTTTTCTTGAAGAAAACCCTGCGCAGGCCAAAATAATAATGGAAAAATGCCTGAGAGCTGCAAGAGCAAGAGAAGCAGCCAGAAAAGCCAGAGAGCTTACAAGACGTAAATCGGTACTTGATTCAAATTCGCTTCCGGGCAAGCTGGCAGACTGCTCATCAAAAGACCCTGCGGTTTCAGAGATATTTCTTGTCGAGGGAGATTCGGCGGGAGGCAGCGCCATTGACGGAAGAGACAGGACACGTCAGGCAATACTGCCGCTTCGCGGTAAGATTCTGAACGTAGAAAAAGCAAGGCTTGACAAGATTCTGAATTCAGATGAAATCAAGAATATGATAACAGCCTTCGGCTGCAATATAGGCAATGATTTTGATATAGACAAACTCAGATATCACAAAATCATAATAATGACAGATGCTGATGTTGACGGAGCGCATATCAGAACTCTGCTTCTGACATTCTTCTACAGATATATGCCGGAGCTTATCAGACAGGGATATGTATATGCCGCGCAGCCGCCGCTGTTTCAGGTTAAGCAGGGCAAGGAAGTTTACTATACCTACTCCGACAGGGAGCAGGAGGCGCTGCTTGACAAAATAAACGGCAAGGGCAAAATCAATATTCAGAGATACAAGGGTCTTGGTGAAATGGATGCCGAGCAGCTTTATGATACAACAATGTCATTTGAGCATCGTACTCTGATTCAGATTACAATTGATGATGCAACCAGAGCCGACGAGATTTTCTCAACACTTATGGGCGACAAGGTTGCGCCTAGAAAAAAATTCATCGAAGAAAACGCCAAATACGTTAAGAACATAGATATCTAAGAAAGGAGGAGCATATGGCAAATTTATTGGAAGATCAAAAAATGCTGCAGCATGAGATATATGATGAGATGAAAAACTCATATATTGATTATGCGATGAGTGTAATTGTCGGAAGAGCTCTTCCGGATGTAAGAGACGGACTTAAACCGGTTCACAGAAGAATACTCTTTGGTATGGACGAGCTGGGAGTGACACCGGACAAGCCCCACAAAAAATCAGCCCGTATAGTCGGCGAAGTAATGGGTAAATATCACCCTCACGGTGACAGCTCCATATATGATGCAATGGTAAGACTTGCGCAGCCGTTTAACATACGCTACAGACTGGTGGACGGTCACGGTAACTTCGGTTCTGTTGACGGATATCAGGCAGCGGCAATGCGTTATACTGAAGCAAGAATGACACCGTTTGCGCTTGAAATGCTCAGAGAAATAGATAAGGATACAGTTGACTTTATTCCGAACTTTGACGGCGAGGAAAAAGAGCCTACAGTGCTTCCGTGCAGATTCCCAAACCTGCTGGTAAACGGGTCAAACGGTATAGCCGTAGGTATGGCAACCTCAATTCCTCCGCACAACCTCGGAGAGGTTATTGACGCTGCTGTCAAAATGATTGAGGACAAGGAATGCACCAATGAGGACCTTATTAAAATCGTAAAGGGTCCGGATTTTCCTACCGGCGGCATTATCATGGGCAAAAACAATGCCAAGCAGGCCTACAGGACAGGTCAGGGCAAAGTTATAATCAGATCCAAAGCCGAAATCGAAGAATCAAACAGAGGCAAACACCAGATTATAGTTACAGAAATACCTTATCAGGTGAACAAGGCAAGAATGATTGAAAAAATCGCAGACCTTGTCAAAGAGAAAAAACTGGAGGGAATTTCCGATATAAGCGACCAGTCAAACAGAGAAGGCATACGCATAGTAATAGAGCTTAAACGTGATGTAAATCCTCAGATTATGCTCAACAAGCTTTACAAGCATACTCAGCTTCAGGAAAGCTTCAGTATGATAATGCTTGCCATAGTAAACGGAGAGCCGAAGCTGCTTACTCTGTATCAGATGCTTGACGAATATCTGAAGCATCAGAAAAACGTGGTTACAAGAAGGACTCAGTTTGACCTGAACAAGGCGGAGGCAAGAGCTCACATACTCGAAGGTCTGAGAATTGCGCTTGACAATATTGATGAGATAATAGCTACAATACGTTCAAGCTACAATGACGCCAAAGAAAAACTGATGGAAAAATTCACTCTTACAGACATACAGGCGCAGGCTATTCTCGATATGAGACTGGCAAGGCTGCAAGGTCTGGAAAGAGAAAAAATAGAAGCAGAATATGCAGAGCTGATGAAAAAAATAGCATATTACAGACAGCTGCTTTCAGATGAGGATATGCTGATGGGAGTAATCAGAGACGAGCTTCTTGAAATCAAAGAAAAATACAACGACAAGAGAAGAACCAAAATCGTTGCCGATGCGGCTGACATGGACGAGGAGGATCTTATTGAGGAAGAACAGGTTGCAGTGACACTTACGCACCTTGGATATATTAAGAGAATCCCTGCCGACACATACAAGACTCAAAAGCGCGGAGGCAAGGGAATCACAGGACTTACCACCAGAGAAAACGACTTTGTAAAAGACCTGATTATGACTTCCACTCTTGATTATCTGATGTTCTTTACAAACACAGGTAAAGCGCACAAGATTAAGGCATATGAGATTCCGGAGGCAACCAGAACCGCCAAAGGAACCCCTGCAGTAAACTTCCTGAATCTGATGCAGAGAGAGAGAATAACCGCGGTAATTCCTATTCAGGAGTTTGCCGAGGATAAATACCTGATAGCCGTAACCAAGCATGGTATAATCAAAAAAACGGCATTGTCAAACTTCGATACCAACAGAAAAACAGGGCTTATCGCAATGAACCTCAAAGATGGTGATGAGCTTATCGGTATCAAGGAGACTACAGGCACAAACAATGTGATTATTGTTACCAGGATGGGTAAATGCATATGCTTCTCAGAAGAGGATGTAAGACCTATGGGCAGAATTGCAGGCGGCGTCAGAGCCATCAAGCTTGAGGGTGACGATGAGGTTGTTGCCATGGAGCTTGTTGAAAAAGATCAGGAGGTGCTTGTTGTTACCGAAAACGGATACGGCAAGAGGACTAAGGCTAAGGATTACAAGATACAGGTAAGAGGCGGCAAGGGACTTCTGACTTATGACAAGGGCAAATTCAAAAAGACAGGCCCTCTTATAGGAGCTATGGTTGTTGATGAGGACGATGAAGTGCTTCTTATCAATTCCGACGGAATAATCATAAGAGTTAAAGCCTGCGATATTTCAATGCTTGGCAGAGCAACTCAGGGTGTTAAGATTATGAAGGTCGATGAGGACACCAAACTGATTACTATGGCCAAGGTAATAAGAGAGGATGAGCAGGAAAAGCCTGACACCGGGGAAGAAAAAGAAAAAAGCGAAGAACAGCTTACATTAGTGTAACAGAAAGGCGATAGAAATGAAAAGAGTATTTTCAGGCGTACAGCCGACAGGTAATATTCATCTGGGCAACTATCTTGGAGCTTTGAAGCAGTTTGTGGATCTGCAGGAGGATCACGAATGTATTTACTGTATTGTTGATGAACACGCAATTACAGTGCCTCAAAACCCAAAAGAACTCAAAGAGCATATACTGGATGTGGCGGCTCTTTATCTTGCAATAGGTGTTGACCCCAAAAAATCAATAGTATTTGTGCAGTCGGATGTGTCAGGCCATGCTGAGCTTGGCTGGATTCTCAACTGCTGTGCAAACACGGGGGAGCTTTTCAGGATGACTCAGTTCAAGGCAAAGAGTCAGGGCAAAGAATCGGTTGGAGCAGGACTCCTCACCTACCCTGTTCTGATGGCGGCGGATATTCTGCTTTATGATACTGACGTTGTACCTGTGGGGCAGGATCAGAAGCAGCATATAGAGCTTACGAGAGATCTGGCTATAAGGGTAAATCATCACTACGGCAAGACTTTTGTTGTTCCGGACGGCAGATTTATGAAGGCCGGCGCAAGAATAATGGCTCTTGATGATCCTACATCGAAGATGAGCAAGAGCGCTGAGAATATACACAGCAGAATTTCACTGCTTGACGATGATGCGAAGATTAAAAAATCAATAATGAAGGCTACTACGGATTCTGACGGTGTTATTAAATATGACATCGAAAACAAGCCGGGAGTCAGCAATCTTCTGAGCATCTACAGTGCGCTTACTGAAATTCCTGTTTCGGAGCTTGAGGCAAAATACGAGGGCAAAGGATACGGCGATTTCAAAAAGGATCTGGTGCAGGTTACAATAGAAGCGCTTAAACCGGTGAAGGAAAGATACGAAGAAATAAGACATTCGGAGTATCTGACAGAGGTTCTGAAGGACGGAGCAGAGAGAGCTGATGTCATCGCCAAAAAGACAATGGCAAGAGTCAAAGAAAACTTCGGACTGGGACTGTAAATTAAAAAGTAATATTGCAGAGGTTTGTTATGTCAGACCTCTGTTTCTTTTTTCAAAAAAAGAACATTGACACGAGAACATATGTTTTGTAAAATATACATAGCAGAATACATAGAGCGTGCTGAAGCGGTTCAGTATTTTTGGAGGCAGAGATGTCTGAATACCAATTGTTAGTCATCGTATTGATGATTATGGGATTGATGGTTCAGATGGATAACC
>CAVJEY010000005.1:0-15845 GCA_963648745.1 Christensenellaceae bacterium Phil1 | reverse complement strand
ATTATTATAAAACCATATTATTAACGAACCGAAAGGTTACGCTCTTTGTATATATAGTATCATTATTTTGATGCGGGTGCAATAAAATTTTACAGGTTAGGCAATCACAAAGTCACACAGCACCGGTGATTATATAAACGTCTGTTATTTTGAGAACACTGTATCATTTCTGGAAAGAAGGTACACACAATACTGGTTCATACTGATCCCTTCTTTCCGGGAATGTTCTGCCAGTAATCTGTGCAGGCTTCTTGGGATTCTCAACTTAAATTGACCGGAATAGTTTTCCAGACTGTCTGGCTCATGTATCTCCACACCTTCTTCTAATGCTGCTTCAAGCCATGTTTTTTTTGCATCCAAAGCATTTGATACTGCACTCTCTACTGTTTCTCCACAGGTAATGCATCCCGGCAAATCCGGATAAGAAACCACAAAGCCCCCTTCATCTTTGTCTTCCACAATTTCCATACGATAGGACATTGCCATGTAATCATTCAGCGTCTTCATCATTCTTCGCCTCACTTTCTACAATCTGCCTTACCATTTCCACATATACTTTCCTGATTGGTTCATGCTTCGGTATTGTGATTGGCATACAGCCTTTTTTTCTGAAAGTATAATGGCTGCTTCCACTTCTCGGTGCATACATTTCATATCCGTAACTTTCCAATACCTTTCGCAGTTCATCAAACCGAAGGTTTTCGATAAATTGCATATGCGTATAATCAGTTTATCCCATTTTGACATTTGGTATTCCCCCTATCTATATTATATGTGGTATCGTATGTGGTGTCAACACCTTTGTTTTAGTAGTTTCACTAATGTGCGTCTGTCTGCCAAAGCTCCATTTGAAAGGCAGTCAGTTGGTTTGACCGATAAATAAGAGGTCTTGACATAATTAATAAGTACTATAGATAAAAAGTCATTGCTTTTTATTAGAATTTTCAAAGCGTTTGTGTCAAGGACAAAATTGTTTTAGTAAATCTGAAAATTTAGAAAAATGAGCAATTGAAAACTTTTCGCATAACAGCTAAGATATACATACAAAACAGAATCAGTTAAGTTTCCGCAACGGCAAATATGCATGGCACACCAAGTTGCCTAACATGACATTTGCTGCTGCCGGAAGGATTTATAAATGAGTCATTCAAGTAACGACCCAATGATTCATTTAAGGAGGAAATGATGGGTAAGAAAGTTTTAGTACTGGGCTCAGGCGCTCAGGGAACAGCAGCAGCAAGAAGACTGGATCAGCATCCTGCTGTAGAAAAAGTAATATGCGCAGATTATGACAAGAAGGCGGTTGAAGAACTGGTTGCCTCAATGAAAAAAGGTGTTGGTATGCAGATCAACGCAAAAGATGTGGCAGCTATCGTAAAAGCAGCCGAAGGCGTAGATCTCATTCTTAATGCACTGCCTTACGCCTTTGCAAAGAATGTACTGGACGCAGCGGTTGAAGCCAAGACAAACTATCAGGACTTCGCAGCCGGAGAGCTTACAGATCCGGAAATCGATGACAGTCAGGAAACATGGATTAAAGACATCGGCGTTATGTACAAAGAGTACGGAGAAAAATTCAAAGCCAACGGCAGACTGGCAATCATAGGAACAGGCTCGGCTCCGGGACTGATTCTGGTTGCGGCAAGACGTGCCGTAAGAGAACTGGATTCATGTGATACAGTTAATCTGATTGTATATGAAGGTCTTGAAGCCAAAAGATTTATGCCGTTCTGGTGGTCACCGGATGTTGCATTAAGAGACATGAGTGAAGACGGTGTGGCATGGATTAACGGAGAGTTTGTTGTAACAGAGGGATTCAGCGATCCGTTCTACAGAGAATATCCTGAAATGGAAGGCAAAGTTGCAATGTGCGTTGAACATTCGCATGACGAACCGGTTTATATAGGGTATAATGCAGATACATACTTCAAAGGCTGTAAAAATGCATATTTCAAATATGGCGGAGTAGGTATTGATTTTGCATATCCTCTCAAGAGAGCGGGACTTCTTTCAAAAGAAAAAGAAATCATTAACGGCCGTGAGGTAATACCGTTTGAAACCATACTGGCGCATATACCTGCAGCACCTAAATATCGTGAAGAAATGCAGGAAATACTGGACGAAGGTATCAAATCCGAAGCAGGCGCAACCGTTGCAGAAGTAATAGGCAAAAAAGACGGAAAAGATCTGCAGGTTGAGGCGCATATCTTCACACCGGGAATCTATGAATGTTTCGAGAGATTTGGACTTACATGCGAGCAGTATATTACAGGACAGGGCGGATATCTGTTCTCAAGACTGTTTGTTGAAGACAAATACGAACAGACAGGCCTTATTTCATCGGATATGCTCAGTGAAGCACAGGTTGATTACTATCTGCAGTGCGCAGACGAACTTGATATTAAAGTTGAACTGGTAAAAAAAGAGTTATAGCTGGGGAAGACAGCATATATGACCCCGCTGTCATCTGAAGGAGAAAAACGATGGAAAAGTTAGAAGCAAGACATGGCGTGAAGGATGTCGTGCAGAGCAAGGTGGGAGTAATGTCTGTCGTAGGGATGTTCTACGCTATATGCTGTGCCGGAGCCTTCGGAATTGAAGAAATGATTCCTGAATGCGGGCCGGGGCTTACAATTGTGCTGCTGCTGGTACTTCCGATAATATGGGCAGTGCCGTATTCGCTGATCTGTGCGGAAATGGGTTCGGCAAGACCTGTTGAAGGCGGCAATTTGATGTGGGTCAAAGAGGCTTTGGGTGAATTCTGGTTTGCCATTATGGTATTCTGCAATGTAATCTGGTCACTTGTATGCAATACCGTTTATGTTGTTCTGGCAATCGGTTATCTGGGCAAAATTGTCCCGCTGTCGGATACCATGAGTTTTATACTCAAAGTTGCAATGGTGCTGATATTTTTCACCATCAACGTACTCGGTGTCAAGGACGTAAGCATTGTAAGCACGATTCTCTCAATACTGATTGTAATTGCATTTGCGGCAGTTACGGTGGTGGGCTTCATGAATATGAATCAGAGCCCTGTGGAGCCGTTCTTCTCTGATGAATATGACAATGCATTCGGGCATATCGGCGCAGGCCTGGCAATCGCAATCTGGATGTATTCGGGGTTTGACGAGCTGTCGGTAATTGCAGGGGAGATTGAAGGCGCACACAAGATTATTCCTAAAGCGCTGATGATAGTTGTTCCGCTGATTGCGCTGACATACATTCTGCCTACAATCGCAGGACTTGGTTCTGTAGGCGAATGGGCAGACTGGACAACCGAACCTAACGGAGTCGGATACTCGGCAGTTCTTGTACAGTTTGTAGGTCCTGCAGCAGGAGTAGGTTTTATGATTATTGCAATCATAGGCCAGGCTTCCATATTCAATGTATGCCTGACGACAGGATCAAGATGCGTCCTCATGCTGGCCGATGAACACTTCGGACCGAAATTTGTTGCCAGCCTGACCAAAAAGAGAGGTGTTCCTTATGTAGGCCTTATCTTTGTAGCAATGGTTACTCTGGCGCTGATACCGTTCAGTTTTACATTCCTTGTTGTAGTTGATGTATTCTTTATGGTAATGGTTGTAACCCTGACGGTAATTGCCTGCATGAAGCTCAAGAGAACAATTCCTGCGGAAGAAATTCCTTTCAAGTTCCCGGGCGGCAAGACAATGCACACTGTATGCAGCGTCCTTGTGCTTGGAATCTGTATACTGTCAACGCTTGTTAACGGCATGGATTATTTCCTTGGAGGCATGATCTGGGTACTGTTTGTTCCGATAATATACGTGCTGGCCAAGTGGAAATTCAAGGGATCGGCAATAGATGATCCTGAGATGTATCCGATAAATCCTAAGACGCATCTGGGTTTCGGAGATGTAAAAAAACTGGGAGGCCTGTATCTGGGAATCGGAGTCTTTGCAATCTTTGCCAGGGTATTTATCAACTGGTATGAAGGCTCATGGGCTGCTGAATATTATCTGGATACCTACGGCAGCGGACTGTTCTCGGATTTCGCAATGATGCAGAGCGTAACCATGATTATAGGTATCATATGTATAGCTGTGGGAATAATTTTATATCTGGTAGGACGCAAGACAAATTAACCCATAAATATAAGATTACATAAACCAAAATCGCATAAATAACAGATAATCGCCGGAGCCGTCGGAGCCGAGGCGATTATTTTTATCATTATCGGCGCAAATTCTGCTTTGAAGCCTGTGCCGGTATGCCGGCAAGATAGTGTTTAAGTATGTCCTGACACAGTACCGGAGGTCTGTTTGTATGGCGTAAAGCCCTGTTATTTGAGGACTGCAGCAAAAACAGCAAATATGTATCATATTTCAACCAAAATATATGTTGCCTATAGCCTCAAAACTTGCTAAAATTAGAGAATAAGCTGGGGAAAGACTCGAGGTTTCCCTATTTTAGAACATTACGGAGGCAAACGTATGAAACAATTTATGAAAATGACATTGAAAATCAATGGCGCTGACCGTACATTCATCTGTGATCCTTCAAAGGACACGCTGGCTACAGTACTCAGAAGACTTGGTCTTACAGGTACAAAAGTAGGCTGCGGCACAGGTGTATGCGGTGCATGTTCAGTTATTCTGGACGGCAAAGTAATTCGTTCCTGCACCAGAAAAATCTCAAAGGTTACTGAGTACAGCGAAGTTATTACTATCGAAGGTATCGGTACAGTGCTTCACCCTCATCCTCTGCAGGATGCATGGGTTCACCTCGGTGCAGTACAGTGCGGTTTCTGCGTACCGGGATTCATAGTTTCGGCATATCAGCTTCTTCAGGAAAATCCAGATCCTACAAGAGAAGATATCAGAGACTGGTTCCAGAAACACAGAAACGTATGCAGATGTACAGGATACAAGCATATTGTAGACGCAGTTATGGAGGCAGCTGCGATACTGAGAGGCGAAAAAACAGTCAAGGATATCACTTATGACTGGACAAAGGATATTGGAAACTTCTATGGCAAACCGCTCATCAGACCTAATGCTATGGCCAAGGCCTGCGGCGTTTGCGATTACGGTGATGATGTAGAGCTTCATATGCCTGCAGAAACACTCAAAGTTGAACTGGTACAGCCTAGACAGTACAGCCATGCTGTTATCAAGAACATTGACTACAGCGAAGCTGAAAAAATGCCGGGCGTTGTAAAAGTAATAACATGGGAAGACGTAAAAGATGCCAACAAGCTTATGACTTACGGCTTCTCGGCAAGAACAGTTGACCTGCAGCAGGCTCACCATATTCTTGCAGAAGACAAGATTCTCTACTACGGTGATGTTGTTGCCATGGTTTGTGCCGACACAAGAGAGCACGCAAAGGAAGCCGCAAAAGCGGTTAAGGTTGAACTCGAACCGCTGCCTGAATACATGAGCTATCTTGAAGCGGTAACTCCTGATGCAGAGCAGATTCACGACTGGATGCCGGACACTTACGCTCCTAACATCTACTCACAGCAGCCTGTATTAAAAGGTGACGACGAGCACGTTCCTGAACTTATCGACAACGCTGCTTACTCAGTAGAAGGTTCATTCTTCTCATCAAGAGAGCCTCACCTTTCAATTGAAGGCGACGTATCACAGGCTTACTATGACGAAGACGGCAACCTCTGCGTACACTGCAAGACAATGACATTATACTTCGACAGAGACGATATGGCAGAAGCTATCGGTATCCCTGTTGAAAACCTCAGAGTTATCGAAAACCCTACAGGCGGTTCATTTGGCTGGGCAATGAGTGCACACACTTACTCAATGATAGGTATCGCTACCAAGGTTACAGGTATGCCTTGCTCACTGTCAATGGATTACCAGCAGTTCGTAGCTGTTTCCGGTAAGCGTTCACCGACTTACTTCAACGGCAGAGTTGCCTGCGACGAAAACGGTAAATTTGTTGCCGGCGAATTCGATGCAGGTCTTGACCACGGTCCGTTCGCAGAGCTTGGTGATGACAAACTTACTAAGATTTTAAGATTTATGTTCTACCCTTACTATATGCCAAACGTAGCAGGACTTGCAAGAGTTGCGTTTACCAACCACTCATGGGGTACTGCATACAGAGGCTACGGCGCTCCTCAGGCATTCACATGCTCAGAAGCACTGGTAGATATGCTGGCCGAAAAAGCCGGAATAGATCCGTTTGAATTCAGATACAGAAATATTGCCCGTCCTGGAGATACTAACCTTAACCAGTATCCGTTCTTGCATTATCCGATGGAAGAAATGATGGACAAACTGAAGCCTCACTATGACGCTGCAGTTGCAAAGGCCAAGGCTGAATCAACAGACGAAATCAAAAAAGGCGTAGGTATCGCATGGGGCGGATACAACGTAGGACTCGGCGCTGTTGACGAATCTCACGTTGCTCTTGAATTAATGCCTGGCGACAGACCTAAATTCAGAAAATACGACACATGGCAGGATCAGGGCCAGGGCGGCGACCAGGGTTCATTAATCTGTACTCTTGAAGCACTGAAGCCTTACTTCCCTGAGATTACTCCTGACGATATCAAGCTTATCCAGGATGACTCCAAGTACTGCCCTAACACAGGCGAATCCGCAGGTTCAAGATCACATTATGCAAACGGTAAAGCAAGTATCGTTGCAGCTAAGAACATTGCAGATGCAATGAGAAAACCTGACGGAACCTACAGAACTTATGACGAAATGATCGCAGAAGGACTTCCTACAAGATATGACGGAGACTGGGCAACAGTTGACGAATACGATTACTTCTACGATCTTGACCCTAATAACGGATCAGGCAACCCTACCTATACATACACTTACGCTCTGTATCTTGCAGAGGTTGATGTAGAAGTAGCTACAGGTAAAACAACCTGCACAGGTATGACCTGCGTTTACTGGATCGGTAAGCCGGGAAATATTCAGGCTGTTGAAGGACAGATCTTCGGTGGTATTTCACACTCAATCGGTTTCGCACTCAGCGAAAACTATGAAGATCTCAAGAAGCACAGCAATATGTTCGGCGCAGGCGTTCCTTATATCAAGGACGTTCCGGACAAGCTTGTTGCTATTGATGTCGGCGGACATGACCCTAGAGGACCTTTCGGTTCATCAGGAGCTTCCGAAGCGTTCCAGTCATCAGACCATATGGCAGTAATCAATGCTATCAACAATGCAGTGGGCGTAAGAATTTACGAAATCCCTGCTACACCGGCAAAGGTTAAAGCAGGTATTGATGCGCTTGCCAAGGGTGAACCTAACCCTAACAAGCCTGAACCTTACTTCTTAGGCTCAGACCTTTACGATGCACTTGACGATATCAGAAACAACCCTATGGATCCGTCAAAGCCTGAGGAACTTGAATTCCATTCATTAGGTGATGAAGGCATCAAGTGGAAGGATGAACACTTCAAATAGTATTATCTGATACATTATCCGGATATTACACAAAGCATTTTACGAGGACACTATGGATTTTCTGTAGTGTCCTGTGTTATATTATTACTAGAATCAATCAGGTTAATACCTGTATACCCAAGGAGTGCATATGCAAAGCTATTATGATCAGTTTGATGCGTGCAGAGAACACGATATTCCCATGTGCGCGGATGCCTGTCCTTTCAGAGTGGATATTCTGGATCTGCAGGAGAGAATTACAAAAAAACGCTTCAATGCGGCATACAAGTCTATTCGCGACAAGGTGGTATTTCCGGCAATAGTATGCGAAATTTGCCCTGCCTATTGTGAAAAAGCCTGCATACGTCAGATTATAGATGCGCCGCTGCAGATAAGGCGACTTGAAAAATCGGTTATAGAGCTTGCCTCCCGCAAAACCCCCAACAGATACAATCTGCCTGCCAAAAACAAAAAAATTGCAGTAATAGGCGCAGGGCTTTCGGGAATGGGATTTGCTTTTCGGATGGCTTCCAAAAAATATGATGTTACCGTATTTGAAAAAACAGATAAAATAGGAGGCAGTTTGGCACAGCTTCTGCCCGAAGAAATATATATGGCAGAGTTTGATCTCCAGTTCACATATGAAAAATACACTTTGAAACTCGAATCGGAGATTGACGATATATCTCCTTTGTGCATTACAGAGGATAACCCGGACGGATTTGATGTAATCTATGTCGCAACAGGCAAAGGCGGCGATACCTTCGGAGTGCCGCTTCCGGGCGAAGCCGCGGATGCGGGCGGTGTTATGCGTATAGGTGATACAGCCGTATATGCAGGCGGTATGGTATGCGGCAAAGACCCTGTAGGCGCGCTGGCTGACGGACTTGAAATATCAAATTCGGCGGAAGTATTCCTCAAAATCAAAAAAACAGAATACCCGCAGGCGCCGGAGCCGACAAAATGTGTAGCCAATGAGGACAAGCTGGTTGTGACGCCGGCAGTATCCGCAGAGCAGGAAGCCCTGAACGAGGAGCAGTGTATAGCGGAGGCCGAACGCTGCATCAGATGCCAGTGCGACGCGTGCGCCACATACTGTGATCTTATCGGCTATTTTGACAAATGGCCTGCCAAGATGCGTGATGAGATACTGCTTTCCTGCAAGCCTGCAGGTTCACTGGTGCACAAGGCACCTGCAAGGAAATATATAGCGGTATGCACAGAGTGCCATATGATGACAGACACCTGTCCGGAGCATATTGACCTTTGCGGCATGATTAAGCTGGCTCGCCACAAAATGCATGATGCAGACAAAGTGCCTGCCGCATACAAGCAGTATTTTCTGCGCGACATGGAGTTTGCAAACGGCGAATATGCCGCATTGACCAGAACAGCTCCCGGCAGCAGCTCCTGCAGATATGCGTTTTTTCCGGGCTGCAGCCTCGGTGCGCTGAATCCTGACTATGTACTCAAATCCTACCGCTGGCTTCTTGATAAATATTCCGATACGGGACTTCTGCTGCGCTGCTGCAATGTACCCGTTGACTGGGCGGGAAACAGTGAAATTCACGATAGAGAAACAGCCCTGCTCAAAAAAGAATGGGAATCCTTAGGCAGCCCAACCCTCATAACTGCGTGTATGTCCTGCAGCAGACATCTCAACGAATATCTGCCGGAAATACAGACAGTGTCACTGTATGAAATTATGGCTGAGGAATTTGATAAAGCAGCATTTACCACGGACACTGAATATGCGGTATTTGACCCCTGCTCTGCAAGAGATAAAACTGCTGTGCAGGAGGCTGTCCGCACACTTGCGGGCAAAGCGGGAATCACTGCGTCAGATCTTCCAAAGGGTGACAGGCATGGCTGCTGCGGCTTTGGAGGTCAGGGCAGCATGGTGCTTCCGGAATTTACTGAATATGTTACACAAAAACGCAGTGAGCTTTCGGACAGTCCTTATCTTGTCTACTGCTCAAACTGCCGGGATATATTTAAGGACAGAGGCAAGCAGGCAGTCCATATACTGGATATACTGTTTGACATAGACCCGCAAAACACTCTGGAATCACCTGATGTTACGCAGAGAAGGACAAACCGGACAGCACTCAAAGAAACTCTGCTCAAAGAAATATGGGGAGAAGAAATGAACACAAAACCCGAAAAACAGGCCTACAGGTTAATAATGAGCGATGAAGTTGCAGATAAAGTAAACAGGCTGAAAATTCTCGAAGAAGATATCTGCGCAGTCATTGAGCACGCCGAAAAAACAGGCAGAAGAACGCTCAGTCCCGACACTGCTCATTACAAAGCCTACTATGAAATCGGCGCAATTACGGTATGGGTTGAATATACCAGCGGTAAAGAATCAGCCGACCGTATAATACACAATGTTTATTCTCACAGGATGCAGATACAACTGGAGGCGGTATTCAATGGAAGAAAAATTGATATGTGATAAATGCAATGTGGAAATGCAGCTCATAGAGGTGCAGTTCAAGTATCTTAGCAGAAGCTTCAGATACAAGGTTCCCCGCTGCCCGCAGTGCGGTCAGGTGTCACTTCCTGAGGAGCTTGTAAACGGCAGAATGAGTGAAGTTGAAGCAATGATAGAAGAAAAATAGGTTTAGGGCTATATCAGAGTTACTGTTATAGCCTTTTTTCTGCACTCAGAATATGTTAGAATATATAGACAAATTATACGAGGAGGAGACAAATGAAAAAATCTGCAAAACGAATGCTGAGCATTTTCGTATCGCTTTGTGTAACACTTGCCATGGCAGCTCCTGCTGCTGTATTTGCGGATGCTGCGGCAGATGAAATCACAATATTTTACACAAACGATGTACACACATATATTGACAAAGGTTCCAAAGCCTTTGATTATGCAAAACTTGCGACACTGAAAAAAAGCTGCAACCCTGCAAATGTGCTGCTGCTTGATGCGGGCGATCATATTCAGGGGACTGCCTACGGTTCAATGGATAACGGTAAAACAGTGTTAAGCCTTATGGAGGCTGCAGGCTATGATGCGGCGACTTTGGGCAACCACGAATTTGATTACGGTATGCTTCGCGCGCTCGATGTTGCACAGAACGGCAAAATACCATACCTGTCCTGCAACTTCTACAATGAGGAGAACGGCAAGAGAGGCAGCAATGTCCTTGACAGCTGCAGGATATTTGAAAGAAACGGCAAAAAAATCGCTGTAATAGGCATTACAACACCTGAATCGATTACGAAATCAACGCCTGCATATTTCCAGAATGAAAAAGGTGAATACATTTACGGAATAGCCGGCGGATCTGACGGCAGCGAGCTTTATGCTGATGTTCAGAAAGCAATAGACGCTGCTCAAAAAGAAAACCCTGACTATGTCATTGCCCTGGGACACCTTGGAGATGATCCGTCATCATCTCCCTGGACATCGGAAGAAACCATAGCAAATGTTTCGGGACTCGATGCGTTTATAGACGGTCATTCCCACAGTACGGTTCCGTCAAAGGAAGTAAAAGATAAGGACGGCAAAACAGTTATACTTACTCAGACCGGCTCATATTTTAATGCTGTAGGTAAAATCACTATAGCTAAAGACAGCAAAATCACCTCAGAGCTTTTGACTGACGGTAGCGGAATCAAACAGGATGCAGCAGTAAAAGCCATACAGGACAAATGGATTGCCGATGTGGATACCAGGCTGGGCGAGGTTATAGGCAGCAGTACAGTTGTTTTTGATAATTACATCAATGGTGAACGTCTTGTCCGCAAGCAGGAAACAAACACAGGAGATTTTGCGGCAGATGCACTATATTATCTGTTTGAAGATCTTGACTATGATGTAGATGTTGCGGTTATGAACGGCGGCGGTATAAGAAACGAAGCGATTAAAGGAGAATTAAGTTACAGTTCCTGCAAAAAGATTCACACCTTCGGCAATGTTGCCTGCCTTATCAGAGTTACAGGCAAACAGCTGCTGGATGCTCTTGAATGGGGAGCAAAAGACTGTCCTGATGAATCCGGCGGCTTCCTGCAGGCTTCAGGAATCACATATAAAATAGATACCGCCATAAAATCAACAGTACAAAAGGATGACAACGGCGTATGGACAGGCAGTCCGACAGGCGCATACAGAGTTTACGATGTAAAGGTACTCAACAAAAAGACCAAAAAATATGAAGCTCTAGATCTTAACAAAAGCTATAACCTTGCAGGCTATAACTATACATTGAGAGATTCCGGTGACGGCTTTGCAATGTTTGCAGGGGCAGAGAACATCATAGACTATGTAGCGCAGGACTATATGGTGCTTGCAAACTACATCAAATCGTTCCCTGAAAACAAAACCACCGGACTTCCTGAAATCACTGCTGAGAACTCACCTTATGCAGATGTAAACGGGGAGGGCAGGATTCTCATAACCCCTGACGGTCAGAAAGATATGGCAAAGGGAATCAAAGTCACTGCATCAAGCAAAAAACAGACTAAGAGCATCAGGGTTACTGCCAAAGTATCAAAGGGCAAGGATACTGTTGCGGCCATAAAAGCTATGGGATACAAAGTAAGCTACAGGTACTATCAGTCAACAAAGAAGTCCTCAGGCTACACATTGAAGAAAACCACAACAGGCAGCACCTGCAAGGCAACCGGCCTCAAAAAAGGCAAGACCTACTACTACAAAGTAAGAGTTGTTGTAACTGACAGCAATAACAATCTGATTGCCAAAAGCCCTTACAGCAGCATTACTTCAAAGAAATTCAAATAGCTTATCAGCGCACTTAAAAACACAGCCGATGTTAACTGCGAAGGCTGTGTTTTTGATATCAGTTCTTTTTCTTGAATTTTTCTTCTATGAAAATCCTGTCTGAAACCTGTGAAAGCAGGTTCATAATCAGAATAGCTATATATATTCCCTCTGTAATTCCCGGGACATACAGCCTGATTATCATGGTTATGACGCCTATGCCTATTCCGTAGGAAATCATTCCTCTTGACTTGACCGGTGAGGTAACAGGGTCTGCAGCCATAAAGAAAGCACCAAGCACAACGGCTCCGGAGCATACCTCCACCATCGGGTTTACTCCTGCAAGCAGAGAGAATATTATCACCGTGCCTATTATTGATACAGGAATTATAGGGGAGATGACTTTTTTCCATATGAGAAAAAGCCCGCCTATCAGAAGCATCAGTGCGCTGACTTCTCCCATATTGCCTGAACAGAGTCCCAGAAACAGCTCCCACTTGCTTGGCATTACACCCTCTGCTCCGGACATTACTTCAAGAGCAGTCGCTGCTGTCTGCGCCCCCGCAGGTATGTCGGGGCTTCCTATCGCCGGTGCAGGCCATGTGCTCATTATCTCAGGGAAAATGAAGTTAAGGGCAACGATTGCGGTTACTGCAGGATTGATATAGTTTCTGCCGATACCGCCAAACAGCTGTTTTACAATTATTATTGATATGAAAGCGGCAACCGCAGGCAGCCAGCAGGGCGCTCCCGCAGGCATATTGAATGCTATTATGATTCCGGTAATAACGGCGCTCCAGTCTTTTAGGGTCTGTTTCTTTTTTCTGGCCAGATTGAACAGGAATTCAAACAGCATACAGGCCGCTATGCTTGCAAGAACAAGAGGTATACATCTTGCTCCGAACACATATAAGCTGACTGTAAACTGGGGGAGCAGCGCTATTGCCACGCACCTCATTGTAGAGCCTATGGTTCTGGCGCCAAGTACATGAGGTCCCGGCATTTCCAGCAGGTTATTATTATATTTGCTATACATTTTTTTCGACCTCCCTTACCATTTGGCCTGCTTCAAGACATATCTGCTGCAGAGGTATTTTGGCAGGGCATATATATGAGCAACAGCCGCAGCTTATGCATTTTGTGACATCAAGCACCCTGAGGTTATTGATGTCACCTCTTGCGTATGCCTTTGCTATATATACAGGGGTCAGTCCTTCCGGACAGTTTCTGTAGCAGCTGCCGCATCTGATACAGTGCTCCACAGCAGGCATCACGCTGTCTTTGCCCTCGAATGCCACAATTGCCTTTGTATCTTTGCAGACAGGGAGTCTGTCTGAAGAAAAGCATCTGCCTGTCATGGTGCCGCCATCTATTATTTTTCGCGGTATTGAGGTATAGCCGCCGCAAAAGTCTGCAACTGCTGCAATCCTTGCACCGATGGGAACAAGAACATTTTTTGGCTGGGCGATTATATCACCGTCAACTGTGATTTTTTGTGAAATCACAGGCATACCTGTTCTGAAATAGCTGCCGATCTGCGCCATAGTCCGCACATCGGAAAACAGCACCTGTCCGCCTGAGTCCTCACCTGCCAGTTCGTATTCGAGCAAACCCCGGTTGTCGGGAATATATTTGTCTTTGAGTGCTTTTATATATATTCCGGGATGCCTGTAGGCGGCCTCTCTCATAATTCCTGTAGCTTCTGTATCTGTTGCCGCAATGCACACTACGGCCTTGTCTGCCTCAAGATATTTCATAGTCAGCGCTATGCCGTCTGCTATATCCTCGGTATCCTCCACCATAATCCTGTGGCCTGCAGTAACCACAGGCTCAGATTCAAGTCCGTTTATATATATGGCATCTGTATCTTCTCTGTTAAAATCAATATACGCAGGTGTTCTACCGTTAAGTATGCCGGCTCTCCTGAGGCAGTCTATATATGCTTTTTTGGTTTCTATTTCGGGAACTTCGATTTTTTCGGAAATCTTCTGTTTGCCGTCTGAAACTATTGTGACAGCGGTTCTCCTGTCATTGCCTCTGACTCTTACCTCTGAAATTTCCTGCACAGTACCGGAAACCGGAGAATGAACGGGTATGGAGTCCATAGAGTCTGCTATTCTCTGGCCGACAACCACATAGGAGCCTTCTTCGACGGTAACCCTGGCTGTATCTCCCGGAAACTGAGGAACCAGCAGCATTACTTCTTCGGGCATAGGCATGGTTTCTGTTTCACAGTCCCATGTGCGTTTGTTTTTTTCTATTTGTACTGTATAAAAACGTCTTTTTCTGTTTGACATAAAAGACCTCGCTTTCAAAGTGGAATTATATTAATTCTAACATATACAGCCGGACATTTCTATAGAAATTGTCTGTTTATACTTGAGCAAGGTATGTTATAATTATCTGGTAGATTAAAAATTTTCTGAAGGGGAGAGGTATTTTGTTTGATCCGCGCAAAAGAACAATTACGGGAGCTGTAATCATATCTGTTATGATTATCTTTGCAGCGGTGCTGCTTATTACGGACAAAGACATATCTGCAGATCAGCTTCTTGATTTTTCACCGCAGAATACTGTTCTGGCAGTGCTGTTTTTATGGGGCCTTTTTGCGGCCAAGAGTCTTACAATAGTGTTTCCGTCACTTGTCCTGTTTGTGCTGGGAGGAATAATGTTTCCCGCACCGCTTGCTATAGCCGTAAATTTTGTAGGGATAGGAATAACAGCAACAGTGCCTTATGCCATAGGCAGGTTTTCGGGAGAGGAAACCGTAGAGTATATGGTGAACAAATATCCAAAGGTCTTAAAGCTCAGAGAAATACGCAGCAAAAATGATCTGTTTTTCTCGTTTTTTACAAGGATAATCAACATACTGCCTTTTGACCTTGTAAGTATGTATATGGGAGCGGTAGCCGTACCGTACAGAACATATATTGCAGGCACTCTTGCAGGCTGCATACCGCTTGTAGTCATTAAGACCCTGCTGGGAAACGCCGTTTCAGATATTTTTTCACCTGCCTTCTGGTGCTTTGTCGCAGCAGATGCAGGTATAGTAGTCGTATCCACCACAGTATATTATCTGTATGAAAGAAAACACAAGGTCAATGATTAAAGAATATATCAAAACGAATAAAAAAGTTCTTCCGTATTTCCTGTTTCTGCCCGGATACCTGCTGGCGTTTTTTCTGCTGGAAACCTTTATATCCGGTGACGCAGGCTACTGGTCAACCAATATATTTCTTGACGATTACATACCGTTTCTTGAGGGCTTTGTAATATTTTACTGCCTGTGGTATCCGTTTCTCATTGTTCCGGGTCTTTATCTTTTCTTTAAGGACATACCGGAGTTTAAGAAATACATATGGTACCTCATATGCGCTTTTGCGATATGCTTTGCCATATATATAATATTTCCCAACGGTCAGGATCTGAGGCCTGCGGTATTTGAAAGGGAGAATATTTTTACGGATATAATAGCCCTGCTTTACAGTGCGGATACCAATACCAATGTGTTTCCTAGTATGCACGTTACAGGGGCATTAGGCGCAGCTGCTGTTTTTTTCAGAAGCAGCGGCCTGAAAAAATACAGGGCAGCAGGCGCGATAACAGCTGTTCTGATATGTATGTCAACGGTATTCATCAAGCAGCATTCTGTCCTTGATGTGCTTGGTGGCATTGCGGTATGGATTGTTTCGTATGTCATAGTTTATCGTATA
>CAVJEY010000004.1:0-39812 GCA_963648745.1 Christensenellaceae bacterium Phil1 | reverse complement strand
AGGAAATCAACGATTTCAAGGGCGGTATGGCGGAGAACTATGTCAATGTGCAGCTTACCATTAACGGCTACCGCACCTGCTATTGGGAGTCCGGGCGCAGTGCTGAAATTGATTTTATCATTCAGCGTGACGGGCAGCTTATTCCCATTGAGGTTAAATCTGCCGACAACACCAGAGCCAAGAGCTTAAAGGTCTATATGGACACCTACAGGCCCGCCTATGCCATCAGGCTCTCTGCCAAAAACTTCGGCTTTGAGGACAATAAAAAAATCGTTCCTCTCTATGCTGCATTCTGTATCTGAAACAAATCACAATGACAGCACCCATAGAAAATACGGGCGCTGTTTTTTGACTGTGAACCGTAGCCTGCGGTTTAGCAGTTATCAAATTCGGGATTAAAGGCATAAAAATTCCTGCTGTCCAGTCTGTCCTGAACAATTCTCAGTGCCTCTCCGAACCTCTGGAAGTGAACAACCTCTCTTGCTCTGAGGAACTTAATAGGTTCGATGACATCAGGGTCATCAACAAGTCTTAATATATTGTCATAGGTGGTTCGTGCCTTCTGCTCTGCAGCAAGATCCTCCGTCAGATCTGTTATGGCATCGCCTTTTGAGGCAAAGCACAGCGCATCAAAAGGAAAACCCGCGGCTGCCTGCGCATATATGCCTGCCGTATGATCGACAAAGTAATCTTCAAATCCGGCTTCTTTTATCTGCTCTATTGTCATATCTCTGGTGAGCTGGTGGACAATAGCCGCCACCATTTCAAAATGTCCTATTTCCTCAGTACCGATGTCGGTAAGTACTGCAGCAACCTCCGGGTAAGGCATGGAATATCTCTGAGAAAGGTATCTCAGGGAAGCGCCTATTTCACCGTCAGGTCCGCCATACTGCGATATGATGAATTTAGCCATCGCAGGATTAGGATTCTTTATATTTATAGGGTACTGGAGTTTTCTGTCATAAGTCCACATAAATTATTCCCCCGTTTCCCAAGGCCATGGCATTGTTGCCCATGTCCAGCCGTCTTTGATATTAACTCCAGCAGGTGTAAGCGGTCCGTACTGCTGCTCATATTCCGCAGCAGCTTTTTCAAACAGGTTTCTGTATTTGTCATAGAAACCAAGCGCTGCCTCATCGTGTGGGTGAGTGTCAAGATAAAGCTGAGTATCTTTTAATACAAAGGCAAGCGTCACCACTTTTTTTGAAAGCTCATTCATTTGCATCGCCCTCCTGAGAAAGGCAGGTTGAGACAAGGAAATATAGTTCCGTTCATCAGCCCTTCTTCCGGTTCATATGTCTTTTCCCATGCCTGCCATGGCACATACGCCATTGCAGGTGCGCAGCCTTCAAAATCACTGCAGCATGCAGGTTTTTGTTTTTCGGTATTGTCTGCAGGCTCGTCATCAATCTCAACAGGCATGCCTACATACGGCCTTGGCGTGGTTCTGTTTATTTCTATTCCGTCCTGAATCAAATTAAAATCCCCTTTCTGAACAGTATACTTCATAGTATGAGCGGAAACAGATTTTGTTACCTGTAAATAATGTACCGTTTTAGGGACAATATGCAGTGTATTATGTAACTGCCCGGAAAGATGCGGAGCTGATAATTCTGATGCACAAAATTTGAATCAAAGTATAGCCTGCAGGGGTATGTGAGGGCAACTTTTTTGCACAAATACACTTGGGCGTGGTAGAATGTAACTATCAAAAAGAATTAAGAGGCAGCAGGGATGAAAACAATAGAAGTATCAGGCGCTATACTTGTGAATAATGGCGAGATATTATGCGCGCAGAGAAGCAAAGGCAAATATGATTATGTGTCATACAAATACGAATTTCCGGGCGGCAAAATAGAGCAGGGGGAGACACCTGCGGAAGCTTTGCACAGAGAACTTATAGAGGAAATGGAAGTGCATATTCCGGCAGAGTCTATGAAGCATTTTTATACCGTAGAGCATACCTACCCAGACTTTGCCATAAGAATGCATTGCTTTATCTGTAATATGGAGGACAGGCATATAGTGCTAAAAGAGCACATAAACGCTGTATGGAAAGATTTGCACAGCCTTAGCGAAATCGACTGGGCAGCAGCAGACAGACCGGTTGTTGAGGCATTGGTAAATCAGGGAGAAATATAATGGATATCAGTACAAATCTTGCAGCAGGTCTGACCAACGGTTTTATTGACTGCAATATGAAATCTATCGAGAAATACAACCCGAAGCTTCTTGTAAATGATTACAAAAGAGGAATGAAAGTTCTTACAAGCATAGAGAGCGAGCTCATAGCATGTGATGAATTTTATTTTTCTGTAGCATTTATTACAGGTAGCGGTGTTGCATCGTTGATTAACACATTAAAAGAGCTTGAGGAAAAAGGCGTCAAAGGCAAAATCATAACATCACAGTATCAGAATTTTACCCAACCCGGAGCACTCAGACGTCTTTTGAAATTCAAAAATATACAGTTAAAAATAGTAACAGATGAAGATTTTCATGCCAAAGGATATATATTCAGACACAAGGACAGCTATTCTTTTATCATAGGCTCAAGTAACCTCACTCAAAAAGCGTTGGCGGAGAACAAAGAATGGAACCTCAAATTATCTTCTCTTGAAAACGGTTCTGTAATGCAGAATATTTTTAAGGAATTTGAGCGTACTTTTGCAAACGCAACTGAAGTTACGGAAGAATGGATTGAGGAATACGAAAAAATATATGCACAGGTTAAAACGATAGAAAAACAAACTCCTGTAATTGCACTCAAAAAAATAAATCCAAACAAAATGCAGTACGAAGCTTTAAGGCAGCTGGAAGCACTCCGAAAAGAAGGCAAACAAAAAGCCCTGCTGATATCTGCAACAGGAACAGGCAAAACCTATTTGTCTGCTTTTGATGTCAGGAAGTTCAAAGCCTCAAAAGTGTTGTTCCTTGTTCACAGAGAAAACATAGCGAGGGCAGCAATGGAGAGCTTTAAGCGTGTGCTGGGATATGATATAAATGCGGGAGTAGTTTCAGGCAGCAATAAGCATTTTGACTATGACTATACATTTGCAATGGTACAGACTATGTCAAAGGATGATAACCTGCAGCAATTTGCACCGGATTATTTCGATTACATAATTATAGACGAAGTACATAGAGCAGGCGCGGCGACCTATACAAAAATAATAGAGTATTTCAGGCCTGAATTTATGCTTGGAATGACAGCCACCCCTGAGAGAACAGACGGCTTTGATATATTCAGCTTGTTTGACTACAATATAGCTTACGAAATCAGACTGCACAGGGCTCTTGAAGAAAATATGCTTGTGCCGTTTCACTATTTTGGAGTGACAGAAATATCGGTAGATGGCAATATTCTTGATGATAACAGCGATTTTAACAGTCTGGTGTGTGAGCAGAGGGTATCTCATATAATAGACAATGCAAGATACTACAGTAGCTCTGAGGGCAGAGTGAAGGGCCTTGTATTCTGCAGCAGAAACAAAGAAGCAAAAGAACTGTCAGATGCATTTAATGCCAGAGGCTACAGGACCGTCGCACTAAGCGGAGCCGACAGCGAGGAGCAGAGAGAAAAAGCCATAGAGCTGCTTGAAAGCGACGGCAATGAGTATCTTGACTACATATTTACAGTCGATATTTTTAACGAGGGCGTGGATATTCCGTCTGTAAACCAGCTTATAATGTTAAGGCCGACTCAGTCCGCGATAATATTCGTGCAGCAGCTTGGAAGAGGCCTCAGGAAATATCCGGGCAAAGAATACCTGACCGTAATAGATTTCATAGGAAATTACAGCAACAACTATCTTGTGCCGATAGCCTTGTACGGAGAGCGTTCATACAACAAGGATACTATTCGCAAGCTCATAAACACAGGCAGCAGTACGATACCGGGCTGCTCGACCATAAACTTTGACAGAATTTCAAAGGAACGCATATACAAAGCCATAGAAGAAACCAATCTTTCAACCAAGGCAGAGCTCAAAAAAGAATATGAGCTTATGAAATATCGTCTCGGAAGAGTTCCGATGATGACAGACTTTGTAGAGCAGGGCGGTAGAGAGCCATATGCGTTTGTAGAATACAAAAACAAGAGTTCATATTATGATTTTGCAAAAAGTATAGATAACGAAAGCCATCCGGATATGGCGGATGATGACAGGAAGCTTTTAGCTTTTTACTCGTCTGAAATACTTAACTGCAAGAGGTTTGAAGAGGCTGCATTACTGGTGTTGCTCAAAGCAAAGCAGCAGACTGATATTAATGAGTTCAAAACACTTGTGTATGACAGATTTGGATATGAACCTGATATGGATACAGCAGCTTCTGCAGTTAACAACCTTAATGGACAGTTTATGAAGGACGGCGATATAGCGGCATATGATGTGAAGCAGAATATTTCTGTCGAAGGCAGCAGGTTTGTTATGGACAGGTCATACTTTGACAGGATAAACAGCGAGCCACTTAATACATATCTTTCGGACATGATTTCATACTGCGTCAAAAAAATGATAACAGACTTTGACAGCAGCAGATTTCGCAGCGGGTTTATACTGTATGACAAATATTCAAGAAAAGACGTATGTAGGATACTTAACTGGGACAAAAACGAAGAATCCACGATGTACGGCTACAGGATTAAATACAATACATGTCCGGTATTTGTTACATATCATAAAAATGACGATATAGCCGGCAGTACCAAATATGAGGATTCTTTTATTAATCCGGGCTGTTTCAGCTGGATGACAAGAAACCGGGTAACGCTGGAGCACAAAGAGGTTGAAGCAATCAGAGAATATGAAACTTCCGGATTAAGGATATTGCTGTTTGTCAAAAAAAGCGACGGTGAAGGTACAGATTTTTACTATATGGGAGATATGGAGCCTGCGGAGTATGTTCAAAAGACAATTACAAATGACAAAGGCAAAGAGCTTCCGGTGGTTAATATCATATTCAGTATGAAGGATGAGGTTGAGGAGAGTATATATAACTATTTTGAAGGGTAGGATTATTAAGAACTGGATGGAATAGAGAAAATACATGTGTGAAGAGGGGAGAATAAGGCATGAATGAAAATGAAATTGCAAGATTATTTGATGATGTGCTTGAAATGATCTATTCGGCAAAGCATAAAGCGGAGTACCAGGTTAATTCCACTGTCATAGAATTATATTGGGCTATTGGAGAGTATGTTTCAAAGCAAATCGAAGTAAACGGCTGGGGAAAATCTACAGTTAAAGCCTTGTCCGAATATATCCTTAGCAGAGAGCCTGGCATCAGAGGCTATTCATCACAGAATATATGGAGGATGAAACAATTTTATGAAACATATAAAGATAGACCAGAACTCTCAACGCTGTTGAGAGAAAATACATGGTCAAATAATATGCATATTATATCCAAAACCAAAAGCTATGAAGAAAAGGAATTTTACCTGAAACTGGCTTCCAAAGAGAAATATAAGGCAAAAGAGCTGGCAAGACAGATTGACAGTGGATATTACGAGCGTCTGCTTTTATCAAATGGTAAGGCTTCATCAGCGATTGAGAGCAAAGATATGACTGGTGTGCTTCGAGATATGTATATGTTGGAATTTCTAGATCTTCCAGAGCCTTATAAAGAGTATGACTTGAAAAAAGCAATTTTGAAAAATATGAAGAAATTTCTGCTTGAATTTGGGAGAGACTTCCTTTTTGTTGATGAAGAGTATCACGTTCAAGTTGGAAATAATGATTATTATGTAGATCTTCTTTTCTATCATAGAGAACTGCGATGCCTGGTCGCGATTGATTTAAAAATTGATGATTTTAAACCAGAATATATGGGGAAGATGGATTTCTATCTGGAAGCATTGGACAGAGATGTTAAGAAGCCGCAAGAGAACCCGAGTGTTGGGATGATTCTATGTAAAAATGCAGATACAGATGTTGTGGAATACTCTTTGAGCAGAAGTTTATCTCAGACAATGATTGCTGAGTATAAGACAAAACTGATAGATAAGAGTATTCTGCAGAGGAAACTGGCTGAATTGTACGATATAGCAGAGGAAGAAGTCAAAAACTCTCAACAGGATTGAGAGTTTTAAAAATGAAAACTAAAAAGCATGAAAACTTCCGGTTGTTAACATCATATTCAGTATGAAGGATGAGGTTGAGGAGAGTATATATAACTATTTTGAAGGGTAGGGTTATTAAGACCTAATGGAATAGCGAAAGTGCCTGAGTATGGTACGAATAAACCATGGAGATGATATGATGGATAAATACATAATCTGAATTATAATGTCGCTCAGGATAATTATCTTTCAGAATTAATAACTGTAGAAATAATAAGATAACCAGAGCAGAGATTGAAGAATAAAGAGAGGAAAACGCAATGTGTTCACAGGATCCTTTTAGAGAATGTATAAAGCAGTCAGAGCCCAGCAGGCGTGACAGAGCCTATGCATGGCGTACCGCAATAGGGCTTCAGGATGTGGACGGACTTAAGACTTCAGAATATCTTGCAGGAACTGCAATACAGAATATTGAAGGCAAAATCACTATAGACGAAGCCGGAGAGCTGCTTGAAGCCTACTATGAAGAAAATCCGGAATACGGTCGTGTGGAAGAGGCAGATAAAGTCTCTCAGAGAATAGCAAAACTTTTGTCAGAGAGATCATTTTCACTCACCCCAAAAGAGTATCTGACTGTTCATAAAAAACTGTTTCAGGGTATATATGAGAATGCAGGTGAAATACGAGAATACAACATTACCAAAAAAGAATGGATATTAGACGGAGCGACAGTTACCTACGGGAGCGCATCAGAACTTGAGGCAACCTTAGAGTATGATATTCTGCAGGAAAAAAAGTACAGCTACAAAGGACTTTCCATGGATGAAATAATACATCATATTGCAGCATTTGTATCCGGATTGTGGCAGATTCATGTTTTTGGTGAAGGAAATACCAGAACAACTGCGGTGTTTTTTATAAAATATCTGAGAACACTGGGCTTTGATGTGACAAATGATATATTTGCACAAAACGCATGGTATTTCAGAAATGCACTGGTGCGTGCAAACTATAATGACCTTGTTAATGGCGTTCACGAGACTACAGAGTATCTGGAACTGTTTCTAAAGAATCTGCTGCTTGGTGAAAAAAATGAACTTCAGAACAGGACATTGGGAGTGCAGACAGGACATTGAATGTTTCGGGGAAAACCCAAAAGAATATTCATATGCTCAGGAATGCACTGGGAAATGACAGGATTTTTGGAAGAAGTGATGTGATGAATATTCTTGACATAACTGCATCACCGGCATCGGCTCTGATAAAGAAGATGCTTGAATATGGTGTTATTAAACCTCAAAAAGGATATGGCAAGGGCAAATATACTTTTACAGATAAACTACCTTATTAAGGAGATTATGAACAGATGAACGAAAGTGAAATTCTCATATATACAAACAAAGACGGAAGTGCAGGCATTGAGGTTAAACTGGAGGATGAAACAGTATGGCTTACGCAGCAGCAGATGGCCGATTTATACCAGTCCAGCAAATCGAATGTCAGTGAACATATAAAACATATTTTTGAAGAAGGGGAGCTTGAAGAAAATTCAGTTGTTCGGAATTTCCGAACAACTGCCGCTGATGGCAAAACCTATACTGTTAAGCATTATAACCTTGATATGATTATATCTCTGGGATACAGGATTAAGTCGTCAATAGCTACCAGTTTCAGAAAATGGGCAACAGAACGATTGAAAGAGTATATTATCAAAGGCTTTGCGATGGACGATGAACGCCTTAAAGGCAATGGTGGAGGAATGTACTGGAAAGAACTCTTAGACAGAATAAGAGATATCAGATCATCGGAAAAAGTCCTGTACAGGCAGGTTCTGGATTTATATGCTACAAGTGTCGACTATGATCCGCGAAGCAGCGAATCCGTACATTTTTTCAGGATTGTTCAAAACAAACTGCACTATGCAGCGCATGGTCATACTGCGGCAGAGGTAATATTTGAAAGAGCGGACGCAGAGAAATCTTTTATGGGATTAAAAACATTTTCGGGTGATATGCCTGTAATGAAGGATATTACAATAGCGAAGAATTATCTGGACGAAGATGAACTGAAAATAATGAGCAGACTTGTTTCGGGTTATTTTGACCTGGCTGAGATTAATGCAATTGAGCACAGACCTATGTATATGAGCGACTATATAGAGCAGCTTGATGCTGTACTGTCTTCGGGCGGTAGAAAACTGCTGTCTGATTCGGGGAAAATATCGCATTATACCGCAACAGAAAAAGCAAAGGCCGAATACAGAAAATATCAGGAGGCAACACTTTCTCCTGTCGAAGTCGAATACTTAAAGACGATTAAAAAAACCGAAAAACAGGCCAGAAAAGAAGCTGTGAAAAGCGACAGATAATACAGAAATGGATATATGGAGCAGCCTGTTAAATAATACATCAGCAGCGGAGTTACCGATATGACATTTGAAGAGTACATAGAAAAATTCAATCTGACGCTTGATGACCAGCAGGCGGAGGCTGTTAAAGGCGGCAATCTCTGTCTGCTTCTTGCCGTGCCCGGCTCCGGCAAAACCACAGCACTTGTTGCAAGGCTCGGATATATGATATATGTAAAAGGAATCAGGCCTGAGCATATACTTACCGTGACATATACAAATGCGGCGACAGGGGATATGAAAGCCAGATTTGAAAAATACTTCGGCGGGGAATATTCAGATTCGGTGACATTTAAGACCATAAACTCCCTTTGCAGCGAAATAATCAGGTACTACACATATATTACAGGCGGCAGCAGCTTTGAACTCATAGAAGACAGTCTTCCAGCTATAAGGGAGATTTACATATCACAGATAGGGAAATGGCCTGATGAGGCTGACATCAGAGAAATACAGCAGAATATAGCATATATTAAAAATATGCTTCTTAACAGAGAGGAGATAAGAGCGGTAACAGTTACAGAGGACAGAATTTCAATAGAGAATATATATGAGAGGTACTGCCGCAGGCTTGGTGAACACCGTCTGATGGACTTTGACGACCAGCTGGTGTTCGCATTCCGTATACTTAGAAAAAACAGCAGAGTCCGTGAATACTTCAGAAACAGATACAGATATCTGCTGGTTGATGAGGCGCAGGACACATCTAAAATACAGCACTATATAATTCAGATGCTTGTATGCGGCAGAAATGAACTGTTTATGGCAGGCGACGAAGACCAGAGCATATACGGGTTCAGAGCTGCATACCCGCAGGCTCTGATGGAATTTGAAAAAACATACAAAGGCGGGCAGGTGCTGCTCCTTGAAACCGACTACAGATCCGACGGATATATTGTAAAAGCAGCCGCACAGTTTATTAAACACAACCGGAACAGGCACAAGAAGAAAATGCTGCCTGCAAAGCCGGAAGCAAAGCCCGTGATAACAGACAATATGGGAAAAAGGCACCAGCAGTATGACAGAGTCATAAACCATATCAGAAGCATTTACAGCGGCAGACAGACAGCCATACTTTACAGAAACAATGACAGCGCGCTGCCGTACATATACAGACTCAAAAAAGAAGGAGTACCATATAACTGCAGAGGTATGGAAACAGCATTTTTTACAGGCAGGACAGTACGGTATGTAACCGATCTGATAAAGCTCTCCTTTGATATGGGAAACACAGAGCTGTTTATGAACACATACTCTAAAACAGGCTGCTATATAACTAAAAAAATGGCAGAGACAGCAGTAGGCATGTATGAAAACGGCAGAAGCAGAGAAGGTATATGGAACTGCCTTGAACTGCTTGTAAAGGACGGCAGCAGAAGCAGGGTCATCAGGAGCACAGCCTCATATATCAGGATGCTTAAAACCATGTCAGCCCCGGAGGCGCTGGAAACAGTAGAAACACTTATTTCCGGCACAAGAAACACAGATGCGGAGAAGATGTACATCCTCAAATGCCTTGCATCAGAGGATATGAGCGCCGGGGAGTTTCTCAATATGCTTGAGGAACTTGAATATGATATTGAAAACAAAGCGCCTGATTATGGTGCGGATGTCATACTGTCCACCATTCATTCGGCAAAGGGTCTTGAATACGACAATGTCATAATTGCAGATGCGATTGACGGAATTATGCCGGGTGCGGAGGCAGACACTGAAGAGGAAAGGAGGCTTTTTTATGTAGGTCTTACGAGAGCAAAGGAGAGCCTGATGATACTTAAATACAGCGACTGCTATATGCCGTTTGTATATCTTATGGAAAAGATACTCAGGAAAACCCAGCCGGGCAGGTCTGTATATGAAACTTCCGTGAATATGGAGCTTGAACCGGGAGATGTGATTATACACAAATCATTTGGTACAGGAATGGTAATGTCTGTTGAAGGAGATACTGTCACTGCAGTCTTTGGAAGCAGCAGGAGGGTTTTATCATACGGATTCTGCATAAGTCATGGGATGATACGGAAGGAAGAACTGTAAATAACTGTAGTGTATATCTTAACAGCTGTGGTATAATTGCAGATACGGAAGCTGTAAGGTGAAGGGAAAACAATGAACAATCTTTTTAATATACTGCCGGAGGATTTTTTCAAGCCTCTCACAAGCAAATATCGCAGAGAATATGCAGACTGCATAATGCTTATATTCAATACATTCAAGGCCGAAATATCCTATGGAGTAAGCCGTGAAGTGGTTATAAGGGCGCTTACGGAATACTTTGAATCAGATGATACCGAAATGACTTTCAGTGATGATGAAACACTGGTAAGTGATGCGAGAGAAAAAGCAAACGGTGTAGTTGCAATGCTCAAAAGCTGCGGCTGGATAGAATACGAGCAGGAGACAGATCATCAGCTTAATGTTGTACTCTTTGAGTATGCTGTTCCTGTGATAGAAAGCATGAATACTCTGATCAGAAATGAAGAAACAGAGTATCAGGGACTTATTTCTCAGATACATGCAAGTCTTCAGAACAGTGAGCTTTACAGCAGGCCCTATGAACTGATTATAAAGGGTGTGAAGGAAAACACAGACCGCCTTATATCAGAACTCAAAAAACTGAATGCAAGCATCAAAAGACACATGGAAAAACAGACAAATGACATGGATGCTTCAGAGGTTCTGGATCTGTTCTTTGAATACCATCAGAATATAGGCTCAAAAGCATATCTGCGAATGAAAACAAGTGAGAATATATCGTATTTTCGTACAGCCATTGTAAGAAAACTTGATGAAATACTGGAAGATGAAAGCATAATGGAAAGAGGGACGAAAGGCTACATGGAAATTGAGCAGAATGATGATCAGGACGAAGCCTATGATGCACTTGTAAATATAATTCTGGACATCAAATCCGCCTTTTACAGCCTCGACGATATTATAGAGGAGATAGACCGCAAACATACAAGGTATCAGAGAAATGCAGTAATGAGAGCAAGATTTCTGCTTTCGGCAGGCAATAATACAGAAGGAAAACTTTCAAGGATATTAAGCGGCCTTGCCGAAGAACTGAATAAAAATGAGACAGCAGAGTTCTCTCCTGAAACAGCAGAGGAACTGCGCGGCTTATTTTCCCTGTATCCTCAGAGCTATATTTCTCCTGAATCACTTAAAACCATGCCCGTATTAAAAAAGACCGGACAGGTAGATGAGCTCGGGAGCGATATGGTTATGTCAGAAGAAAGCAGAGCTTTGTACAAAGAAGCGCTCAGGGCACGCAACAGGCGGAAGTTTTCGAGAAAAAACATCAATGAATACGTAATAAATCTCCTTGGTGACAGAGATGAAATCAATGTCAGTGAAATTCCTGTACAGACAAAGAGAGATGTCATAAGGCTTGTATATATAAGCATATATGCGGGCAACAGAGCCAATCAGTATACTATAGAGCGCCTGAACAGCAGAATACAGACGGGAGAATTTGAAATACCGGAATTTATTATATACAAGAGGTAGAATTAAATGTTTGAAATACTGAATGAATCAGCTGCACAGAAAGAAAAATTCAGGACAGCAGCCAACAGACTGCTCAACCAGTGCTTTCTGCTGAAGAAAAAAGAAGATACCAGAAAAGACTATATATTTGTAAGACAGAATATAAATATGTTCAGAGAATATTTTGATCTGCTGGGCTATGATATCAGACTTAATGAAGATCAGGGCGTGGCGGCCCTTGTAAACCAGTTTGGTACAGGAAGACTTTCTCTTAACAAATCAGACAGCATACTCCTGCTGATACTCAGACTTTTATATCTTGAAAAAAGGAAAGAGCTTTCAACTTTTTCGGAGGAAGTGACAGTTATAATGGAGGAGATACGCGAGAAATACTCCATGCTCAGAATAAAATCCAAGCCCAATATGGATAAGGGCATGGAAAAGCGGATGATATCACTGTTTAGAAAGTATAATATTATTACCAATCTTGACAGCGATGTGAACAGTGCAGACACGAGAATAATAATATATCCGTCAGTTTTAATGGCGATACCGGTTGAGAATATCAATGAATATTATGAGGCGGCAGAAAAAAGACTGCAGACCTATACAGGAGGAAAAGATAATGGAGAAACAGAAGAAGATATTATGCCGGGTGAGGCTGATTAACTGGCACTTCTTTGAAAACGAATGCATTACAATGCACGGTTCCACCCTTATAAGCGGAGAGAATACTGCCGGCAAATCAACAATTCTTGATGCCATACAGCTGGTGCTGACTACAAATACAAGGAAATTCAACGTTGCGGCAAATGAAAAGGGCAACAGAGATCTTAAAGGGTATGTGCGCTGTAAAACAGGTAATGTCGGAGAGACATATCTCAGGAAAAATGCAGTTCCTGCCAATGTGGCGCTGGAGTTTTTTGAGGAAAAGACAGGAAAATATTTTGTAATGGGTGTGCATATGCTTTCACCTGATGAAGAAAGCAGGGTTGTAACCAGGTGGTATGTTGAGGAGTGCAGGCTTGAGGATATGTCATTTGTGGTGCATGGAAAAGCTGCTCTTGCAGAAGAATTCAGGGTAAGAGGCAGACGCATCAGGTATATAGATCAGAATTATGCTGCAAGAGACAGATTCAAGAGAAGAATGGGAAATCTCGATGACAGATTCTTTGACATAATTCCCAAATCTCTTGCATTCAAACCTATGGATAATGTTAAGGAATTTATAAATAAATTTGTACTTTCCGAAGAAAAAATAGATGTTGCGGCGCTTAGAGAAAATATTGAAACCCTGAGCGAGCTTGAAGAGCTTCTCATAAAAAGCAACAGGCAGCTTGAATGCCTTGAAGGAATAATAAATACCTATGACCGGATAGAAGCAAAAGATTATGATATTAAAGTCAATGATTTTCTTTTGCGTATAGCGGGAATAGATATGCTCAGAGAAAAACTTGCTGCCATCGAAAAAGATATAATTGCAAAAGAGCAGATGATTTCAGGTCTTAATATTAAAATCACGCAGCTTGAAAAAGAAAGCGCAGCTGCTTCAGAGAAACTGCTGGCTGTAAATGTATCTATCCATGAAAATAAAGCAAGCAGACTTTTAGAGGAACTGCAGCATAAGGCTGCAGCAGCAGAAAGCAGCATAAAAGAAGCGCAGGTGCGGGCAGGGCAGCTCAAGGTTCAGGTGGCAGCCCTGGAAAAATTCCTCAAAAAGCTTAAAGAGGCAGGCAGAACTCCGGTGTCGGCAGAGCAGCTTAATACACTTGTATCCGAGCATTATGATGACAGGAAATATGAAACCGTTGAGGCTCTGAAACTCTTTTCAAAACAGGAGATGATGTCACTTCATGAAGAAAGAGCAAAACTGGCTGTCGGATTAAAGGAACTTGACAGTCAGATTCAGATTCTTCAGGAGAAAAACAGGAGACTTCACAAGCAGATACTTACATATCCTGAAAACACGGCAAAATTAAAAGAATACATAGAAAAAGAATTCAGCGCAAGGGGAATCTCATCAAAAGTTTATATACTTTCAGAGCTTCTTGAAATAACAGATGAAACGTGGAGAAATGCTGTTGAGGGCTATCTTAACACACAGAAATTTTATCTTGTTGTAGAGCCGGAATACTATGACGCAGCACTGCAGTGCTACCACAGAAACAGAAAAAACATACATTCGGCGGGCATAATCAATACAGGAAAGCTGACAGTCAGTCAGGAGACGGACAATAAATCTCTGGCATATGTTGTAAAAAGTGAAAACAGATATGCAAAAGCATATATTGACTATCTGCTGGGAAGAGTAATGCGCTGTGACAGGGTTGAACAGCTTAAAGAGCACAGGATTGCTGTTACGGCGGACTGTATGCTTTATCAGGGCTATGTTGTAAGAAATATGGATCCGAAGTTATATAGGAATCCGTATATAGGTCAGAATGCTTTCAGGATGCAGATAGAGCATATAAAAGCAGAACTGCAGGAAAAAAATGCACAGCGAAGCAGACTCAGAGAAAACAGCATAATATATGATGAGATAATAAAGCTTGAGGCAGATGTCAATCCTGAGCTTATACAGCTTTATATGAATGCTCCTGCAGATCTGGCAAGAGAGACAAAATCTCTGGCGAATATTAAAGCGGAGCTTAAGGAGGCAAAAAAAGATCCATCCCTCCTGGAGCTTGAAATAAAGAAGCAGGCGATAGAAAAAGAACTGGAAGATGTAAATGCCGCTCTGGAAAAATTCAGAGAAAACAGAAGCAAAACATCGTGGGATATTGAAGCCGGGCAGAAGCAGCTTGCAGAATATAAAGCGAGAAATGACAGCGAAAGAGACAGTCTCAGAGCCCTTGCGGATAATGATGAGAAGGCATATGAAGAGGCCGGGAAAAAATATTCGGATAACCGCAGGAAAAAGATGCCGGAGACAATAATATCAAATTTCACGCCTCAGAGAAGTCAGTTTCAGAACGAGCGTATGCAGCTTACAGATTCTCTCAAAGCACAGCAGTATACATTTAATTATGACTACAGCTGCGACTTTACTTCGGGAACAGAAGGAATTGACGAATATATCTCGGCTGCACAGAAACTGAAATCGGTTGAGCTTGTAAAATACGAAGAAAAACTCAAAACTGCAAAAGAAGAGTGTGAGGAAATTTTCAGAAGTGATTTTCTTTCCAAAATGAAAGAGCATATCGAAGCTGCCAGAAACGAATTCCGCAATCTCAACAAGGCACTTGATAATATATATTACGGGGATGACAGCTATCATTTCAAAATCACTTTTGACAAGCAGAAAGAAGGCTTGTATAAAATGATTACATCTGAGAACAACCAGGAGGGCAACAGCCTCTGGACTGCAGCTTTTGAAGCCGAATACAGAGAAGAGATTTCCGATCTCTTTGATAAACTTATGACCAGAGATGACAAAGGTGACAGAATTGTAGCCGAATATACGGATTACAGATCATATCTGGACTATGATATTGAAATAAGAAAAAGAGACGGCTCTCTTCAGAAGTTCTCCGATATATACGGAGAAAAAAGCGGAAGCGAAACCCAGGTGCCGTATTATGTTGCAATAGCAGCGTCCTTTTATCAGCTTTACAGATTCGGAAACAGTGTGAGACTGATGCTGCTTGATGAGGCGTTTGATAAAATGGATGATGAAAGGATAAAAGCAATGATGGAGTTTTTCAACAGCCTGGATCTGCAGGTTATACTTGCGACACCACCGGCTAAAATCGAAATTATCGGTGAACAGGTAGGTACAATACTGACAGCAATAAGAGCAGGCAGAGCAAGTATTGTAGAAGAATACGATCTGTAACAGGGGATACGAAATGGACAGGTATCAGAAAACAGTACTGAATGAACTTTTGAACAAATATGAAAGGAGCAGAAGCTATCTTGGGGAAAACAGGGTGTCGCAGAACTTTGCGGTAATCGTAGCAAAAAAATTCCCCCAATATGCAGATGACTCCGAATATGATCTTTTCAGGGAGATAAATGATTCTCTTCTGGAAATTGAAGAAGCGGGCGTTATCCGGCTGGAATACGAAAAAAACGGAACCATAAAAAAAGCTGTTCTTGCAAATGAAAAAATCAGTGAATGCTACAGTATGCTTGGACGGGTTCCGAGGAGGCAGAAACAGGAGTCGCTGCTTTCGGTTATAGACAGGATTCTCTCTGACAGAACAGACAGCAGATATCAGAGCCTTACTCTGTATCTTAAAGAACAGCAAAAAAGAATTGCACGCAACAGAAATGTTGAATTTTATGATGGAGATATTGAAAAATACCGGCAGTTTCTTGAAATGGCTGCTGCAGTGCTTGAAAATGAGGAAGAAACCTATATAAGGGATTTTTCTATTAAGCTTTTTCATGATTCCAAAACCGCCGAGGAACTTAGAAGTAAAGTTCAGTCCATGCTGTATCAGTATGGTGAATCTGAAGAAAAAGAACATATTCTTGAAGAAAACGGGATAGTAAATACTCCTACATATGTGTACATTAAAGGCTGCGCTGAAATTGTTCTCGGAGGGCAGCATATTGACCTGAAAAATATAAGGGGAGATCTGGCTCTTTCCTCTGAAACCTTAAAAGATTTAAGCAGCGTTGCCGTGACAGGCAGGAAGGTTATAACAGTAGAAAACCTTACAAGCTTTCATGACTTTAATAACAGTGAGTATTTTGTAATATACCTGGGCGGGTTTCATAACAGGACGAGAAGAAATTTCCTGAAAAAGGTGTATGATGATAATCCGGGCTGTTCATATTTTCATTTTGGTGATATTGATGCGGGAGGCTTCTATATTGTCAATCACTTAAGAGAAAAGACCGGGATAGGTTTTAAACCTGTTTATATGGGAAAAGATACTTTGGAAAGGTTCAGAGAGTTTGCAAAACCTCTTACTCAAAGCGATAGAAAAAGGCTTGAAAATCTGCTTGAAAAGTATAAGGATGAAGATGACAGAAAATATGCTGAGATATGCAGTGAAGCTGTGGAATATATGCTGATAAATGACTGCAAACTTGAGCAGGAGGCTGTAATGCTGCAAAAGCCTCCTGTCTCGGAAGTTAAAGTATAATCTAGTCTTTCAGACAGCCTATGGGTACAATCAGGATGCCGTCACTGCGCCTGTATGCGTAATCTCCGGTACCGGTAAGAACCATAAGAAAAGAAGGCTTTTTCATTTTATCGGTGTCAAGTTTTCTGCACAGGGCTGTGAGGTTTGAAGCACCCTCCTCAATCAGACGTTCTCCGCCAAGCTTTATTTCTATAAGGCCGTAGGAACCGTTTCTAAGGTGAACCACGGCATCACATTCAAGCCCGCTTTTGTCACGATAGTGATAGACAGTACCGTTAAGAGCATCTGCAAAAACCCTGAGATCTCTGATGCATAATGTCTCAAATAAAAACCCGAAAGTATTAAGATCATCTAACAGATCCTGAGGACCGATACCAAGTGCGGCAGCAGCAATTGAAGGGTCTGTATAATAACGTGTATCCGATGAACGTATTGCTGTTTTAGAACGCAGATTAGGGTTCCATGCGGGCATATCCTCTATAACGAATATTTTTTTCAGAGCACTGATATACAGTGCAGCAGTTTCTTTATTGGCAGCGATATCCTGAGCAATTACAGTGTTGGGTATCTGTCCGCCCTGGTTGCGCGCATATGAACGCATCAGACGTTTTACGCGTTCGGGATTTTTGACGATATTATCAGCGCGGTTTATGTCGGAGTGAACTACGGCATCATAGTAATCAAACGCCTGATCCAGTGCTGTTTCATCACGCATTCTGATTGACTGCGGCCAGCCGCCTCTGCATGTAAGAAATGCAAGCCGTTCAATATCAAGGTGCGACTGCCCGTCAATATCTGTATGGCTGTCAAACAGTGACTTTAGACTCACATCACCGCTGGAGTCTTCCGACTCGTACAGGCTCATCGGTCTCATTGTAAGCCATGTGAACCGGCCGGTGCCTGAATGAGTTATTTCAGAAGTATCAGCAGGCACTGAAGAACCTGTAAGTATGAACTGACCTGTGAGACCGCGATGATCAGCCTGAAAACGTATTGCATCCCACAGTTTAGGAGCAAGCTGCCATTCATCAATAAGCCGCGGTACGTTACCTGCCAGCAGCCTGGAAGGATTAAGTTCTGCCATTGCTATGTTCTGCTGTTTCTTTTCGGGATTGTCCATATATAGGACGCTTGCTGCAACCTGCTCCGCAGTAGTTGTTTTGCCGCACCATTTAGGACCTTCAATAAGCACGGCACCTTTGCCTTCAAGTTTCCTGATTAAAATGTCATCGGCTACTCTATGTTTATAGTCTGTCATTTGAAAATACCTGCTTCCTACTTAAGTATTTACCTATATTATACTCTGAAAATCAAAATATACAACAAAAATCCGACGATTGGCCAAATATTTTTCCGACGATTGGCTGATAATTTTTCCGACGATTGGCCGGATGCACTTTGTTGCTGAGCTGTATACCGTATACATGACAGCAAACAAATACCGAAAAACTGTGATATAATGCAAAGTAGTTACTTTTAATATACACAGGGAGGATTTATGCATCTTGTTAAAGATTATGTTTCGGATTTAAGAGAAGAGTTTTCGGGCTATAATGGCAGGAAGCTCTCAAAGGATTTAATGTCAGGTATCACGGTTGCAGCCGTAGCGCTTCCGCTGGCTCTTGCATTTGGTGTCAGCTCCGGGGCAACTGCAGCGGCAGGCCTTGTCACAGCCATAATCGGCGGCATTATAATAAGTGTTTTTTCGGGGGCTTCATTTCAGATATCGGGGCCTACAGGCGCAATGACAGCCATACTTGTCACTTTAGCTTCAAAATACGGTATGCAGGGAATACTTACGGCCTGTTTTATGGCAGGAATAATTCTGATTGCAGCCGGTATTCTTAAACTCGGCAGAGTTATCTACTATATTCCGTCATCTGTAATTACAGGATTCACATCAGGCATAGCTCTCATAATCGCGCTGGGACAGCTTGATAATTTCTTCGGGGTCACATCTTCGGGCGATCTTGCAATAACCAGGGTGATTTCATATTTCACAAACGGTTTTGCCCCCAACTGGGAGGCTGTTGTAATCGGCGCAGCGGTAATAGTCATAATGATTGTATGGCCAAAGAAGCTCAATGACAGAATACCGTCATCTCTTGCAGCCCTTATATTAGTTCTTATTGTATGTCATTTCTTGAATCCTGAGGTCGAAACAGTAGGCCAGATACCAAAGAGCCTGTTTCTTGACGAAAGGCTTTCACCGGGAAGTATCAATACGGCACAGTTCTGGGATCTGTTTGTTCCTGCGCTTTCCATTGCGGCGCTGGGTATGATAGAAAGCCTGCTTTGCGGAGCATCAGCCGGCAGGATGAAAAAAGAAGAGCTTAATGCGGACAGAGAACTGATTGCGCAGGGCATAGGCAATATGATTATACCTTTTTTTGGCGGCATACCTGCAACAGCGGCCATAGCAAGAACCAGCGTTGCCATCAAATCGGGATGCCAGACCAGAATAACAGGCATATTCCATGCTGTGATTCTGCTGCTTTCAATGTTTGTGCTTTCCCCTGTAATGTCTGAGGTGCCGCTTTCGGCGCTGGCGGGAATACTTATTGTCACCGCGTGGAGAATGAACGACTGGAAAAACATACATTTCATATTTGACCACAAATTCAAATCGGGAATGCTCAAATTCTTTATAACGATGATTGCAACGGTGGTGCTGGATTTAACCCAGGCAATAATAATAGGGGTTGCGTTCTCATCGTTCCTTATCATCGTGAAGCTTACGGACATCGATATATCGGTAAGTGAAATAGACAAAGACAGGCTGGATGAGGTCGGGGTTCATCTGCCTTCGATATCGGGCAAGGTCAGAATTGCATACCTTACCGGAACCATATTTTTTGCGGTGGTTGACAAACTTGTCAGACAGCTGAGAAAACAGGAAAGTGCCGAGGCTCTGATACTTTCAATGAGAGGAGTGCCTATGATAGATCTTTCGGGAATAGAGGCCATGATAGATCTTGTCAGAGAGCTTGAGGCAAACGGTACAGAGGTGTACCTTACAAGCGTGCAGCCTAAGGTGCTTGACGCAATGAGAAGAGGAGGACTCATAGATATCATAGGTGAGCAGTACGTGTTCCAGAGTGCAGAACAGGCAATAGTGATTGCACAGCAGGAGCATATGTAAAGATATCAATATACAGCAGCTGACCACTCTGCCGGGCAGAATACGCCGGACAGGGTGGTTAGTTTATTTTCAGTTTATTTTACGGGAATATAATAGAGCGTGGGTTATTGGCAGAAAAGGAAGTAAGTATGACAAAAAAGAAAAAACCGTTAATCAATTCAGCACATTACCTTGCGGCGGCCAGATTTGACATATGGCTAAGGCTGCTTTTCAGAAATATCAGGGATATATCGCCGGGAAAAATCCCGCAGGTTATATATATAACCGTTATGAGTCTGATTCTTTTCCCGTTTGCGCTGCTGGAGCTTCTCATAATGTATATACCGGTAAAACTGACAAAGATAAAAAAGCCGCCGGTACATATAATAGGCATATGGAGGTCTGGAACCACCAATGTGCAGTACACAATGTCAAGAGATCCGCAGTTTGGATGGCTTGACCCTGTAAGCACTGTTACATTTAACAACAGCATACTTCTTGGCTGGCTTCTGAAATATGCGCAGGAAAAAATTCTGGTGGATGCAAGACCCATGGACAATATGGAGTACAGACTTGATCTTCCCATGGAGGATCTGTACGCTCTGTCCACATACACCACGCACTCGTTTAATCATATGATGGTATTTCCCAAAAACTACAGAGAGTATCTGTCAACGCTGTATACCGATGAAATGAGCGATAAGCTGCAGAGAGAGTGGGAGCGCAAATATGATTTTCTTCTCAAAAAAACAACTCTCGTCAAACACGGCAGACAGCTTGTATTAAAAAGCCCGGACAATTCCTGCAATGTGGATAAACTGACAGAGAAATATCCCGGAAGCAAATTCATACTTATAAGCAGGAATCCGTACAAGATAGTGCCGTCGGTAATCAAAGCTCTGACGTCAATGATGGAGCTTATGAGTCTTGAGGGAATGGCAGACGGAGAGATGATTGAAAACGCAGCCATAGAGGTGTTCAAAAAAATGAATACTAAAATGCTCAGGGATATCGAAAATATTCCGGAGGGCGATCTTGTGCTGATAAGGCATGAGAGCTTTGTTAAAACTCCGGTTGAAAACATGAAATATATATATGAGCAGCTTCACCTTGACGGATTTGACAGGGCAGAGCCGTATTTTGAAAGCTATCAGGACACACAGAAGGAGTACAGACCAAACAGGCTTGTTCTGAGTCCTTCGCTCAAAGCAAAAATAAACAGGGAGCTTAAATTTTATTTTGATTACTTCGGATATGAAATAGAGGAACAGATATGTCACAATTAACACATCTTGATAAACTGGAGGCGGAAGCCATATACATAATGAGAGAGGTTGCGGTAGAGTGCGAAAAACCCGTAATGCTCTACTCGATAGGAAAAGACAGCTCGGTAATGCTTCATATTGCAATGAAAGCTTTTTATCCCGAAAAGCCGCCGTTTCCTTTTATGCACATCGACACTACATGGAAATTCAGAGAAATGACAGAATTTCGTGACCGCAGGGCAGCGGAGCTTGGAATTGAGATGATTGTCTACAGAAACGAGGACGGCATCGCAAGAGGCATCAATCCGTTTGAGCACGGGGCGGCATATACCGACATTATGAAAACACAGGCTCTCAAAGACGCTCTTGACAGATACGGATTTACAGCGGCATTCGGCGGCGGCAGGAGAGATGAGGAAAAATCCAGAGCCAAGGAGAGAATATTCTCTTTCAGAAACAAATCTCACGGTTGGGATCCCAAAAATCAGCGCCCGGAGATGTGGAAGCTGTTTAACACAAGCATAAACAAAGGTGAAAGTATCAGAGTGTTCCCTCTTTCGAACTGGACTGAAAAAGACATATGGCAGTACATAAGAAGAGAAAACATAGATATAGTGCCGCTTTATTTTGCCAAAGAAAGACCGGTGGTCGAAAAAGACGGCAACATAATTATGATAGATGATGACCGTATCAGGAAATATCTCGGTCCTGACGATAAAATAGTAACAAAAAAAGTCCGTTTTAGAACTTTAGGCTGCTATCCGCTGACAGGCGGATGCGAGTCTGATGCCGATACCCTCGATAAGATAATCGAGGAGACATTAGGAGCCGTAAACTCGGAGAGAACCAGCAGAGTTATAGATCACGAGGCGGCAGGCAGCATGGAAAGACGCAAAAGGGAGGGATATTTCTGATGGCAGATTTACTTAAATTCATAACCTGCGGCAGTGTGGACGACGGGAAATCCACCCTTATAGGTCATATGCTCTATGATGCCAAGCTGATATTCACAGACCAGAAAAGAGCACTTGAACTTGACAGCAGGGTGGGAAGCGCAGGCGGCGGCATAGATTATTCTCTGCTGCTTGACGGGCTTATGGCCGAACGCGAGCAGGGCATCACAATAGATGTCGCATACAGATATTTTACAACCGAAAAAAGAAGCTTCATAGTTGCGGACACGCCCGGTCACGAGGAATATACAAGAAATATGGCAGTAGGCGCGTCATTTGCGGATCTTGCGGTAATACTTGTCGATGCCTCGCAGGGAGTGCTGGTGCAGACCAGAAGGCACGCGCGCATATGCTCTCTGATGGGAATACGGCACTTCGTAATTGCAGTAAACAAAATGGACCTTATAGATTACAGCAGAGAGAAATTTGATGAAATTGCGGGAGTGATAAACGAGTTCTTTGCCGAGTTCTCCTATGAGAGCCTGCAGATTATACCTGTATCTGCAACCATAGGCGACAATATAACCGGAAAATCCGAGAATATGAGCTGGTACACGGGAGCGCCACTGCTGGAATACCTCGAAAACATAGATGTTTCCTTAGAGGAGGCTGGCGATGCATTTATTATGCCTGTGCAGAGAGTGTCAAGACCAGATCATACATTCAGAGGATTTCAGGGTCAGATAGAAGCAGGTAAAATTGCGGAGGGAGATGAGGTAACCTCACTTCCAAGCGGTGAAAAAGCAAAGGTAAGAAGGATAATTGCGGCGGGAAAAGATGCAGAGGAGGCCATAGCGGGCCAGCCTGTATCGCTGCAGCTTGACAGGGAGATAGATGTTTCAAGAGGCTGCGTTCTGTCATCGGGAGAGCACCTGCAGGTAAGCAATATGTTTACGGCAGATATTCTGTGGATGGATGAGGACAGGCTTGTTGCAGGCAGAAACTATCTGCTCAAGCTGGGAACCAGGACGCTTCCAGCTTCGGTAATGAACATTAAATACAAAGTTGATGTGAACAGCGGGCTTCACTTAGAGGCTGACACTCTTGTTAAAAATGAAATTGCCTGCTGCGACATATCGGTATCGGACAAAACAGTGCTTGCGCCTTTTGATGAAAACAGGACGATGGGAAGCTTCATCCTTATAGATGTTGTGACTCATATGACATCCGCCTGCGGAGTTGTAAGGCATACTCTCAGAAGGGCAGACAATCTGACATGGCACAATATGGACATAACAAGGGAAACAAGAGCTGCGGGACTTGGACAGAAACCGTTTACTCTGTGGTTTACGGGGCTTTCGGGTTCAGGCAAATCAACTCTTGCAAACGAGTTGGAAAAACGCCTCGCGGCCCGCGGCAGGCACACAATGCTGCTTGACGGTGACAATGTGAGAATGGGCCTTAACAGGGACCTTGGCTTTACTGAGGCTGACAGAGTGGAAAACATCAGGCGTATTGCAGAGGTTTCAAAGCTGATGAATGATGCCGGTCTTATAGTCCTGACCTCATTCATATCACCGTATGAGGCCGACCGCAAAAATGCGGCTGACATAATCGGTGAAAGCTTCATAGAAGTGTATGTAAGCACATCTCTTGAGGCCTGCGAAAAAAGAGATGTAAAAGGTCTTTACAAAAAAGCGAGATCAGGAGAAATTCCTGATTTCACAGGAATATCAAGTGAATATGAAGTGCCTGTATCGCCTGATATTACTGTAGATACCGAAGGTTTATCTGTGGCTGAGGCGGCTGATACTGTTATGGCTCAGCTTGAGAAATATATGTAGCGGAGGAAATGAAAATGAAAAAACTGACTGCACTTGTTCTGTGCATTGCAATGACTTTAGGTGTGCTGTGCTCCTGCGGAGGCGGCGAGGCGGCTTCAAACGAGGTGAGGGTTGCGTATTTTCCGAATATAACTCATGCGCAGGCACTCTACATCAAGGACCGGGGGATGCTTGAAGAGGCTCTGGGAGATGAATACAGTGTGAAATGGACAGCTTTCAATGCAGGACCTGCAGAGGTGGAGGCTCTGTTTGCGGGAGAGATAGATCTTGGATATATAGGACCTGTGCCCGCAATAAACGCAAATGTCAAATCTCATGGTGATGTCGTTATAATTGCAAATGCCTGTGATGCGGGAGCTGTGCTGCTGAAAAGCGCAGACTCCGATATTGAATCGGTTGCAGACCTTGACGGCAAAAAAGTCTCGGTGCCGCAGCTTGGCAACACCCAGCATCTGTCACTGCTTGACCTGCTGGATGAGTATGGGCTCAAACCTGTTTCGGAAGGCGGTACGGTCGATATAGTTGAGGTTGAAAATGCGGATGTGCAGACCATGTTTGACAGCGGCAGCATAAGTGCGGCAATAGTGCCGGAGCCGTGGGGAAGCATACTGGAGGATAAATGCGGCGCCAGAATCGTGCTTGATTACGATGAGATTATGGCAGGAGGCAATTATCCTACGGCTGTTGTGGTTGTACGAAAAGATTTCATGGAGGCAAACCCTGAAATCGTCGAAGCATTTGTAAAGGTTCATCTTGATGCGACAGAGTATATCAACGCAGAGAAAGAAAAAGCTGCGGATATAATATGCGGGCAGATAGAGGAGGCTACAGGCAAAGCTTACGAGGCATCGGTTATAGACAGCGCTTTCGCAAGACTTAATATAACTGCCGACATAGCAGAAGGCGCCCTTGAGGAATTTGCAGAGGTAGGCGTTTCACAGGGCTTTATTGCAACAGAGCCTGATGAAGGCTATGTTGATACAAGTATTCTCAAATCACTTGAACAGAGGTAAGAAACAATGCTGAAAACAGAAGGCCTTTCGAAGACTTTTAAGAATGCGGCAGAGCCTGCATTATCGGATATAAACATGGAAATATCAGACGGTGAATTTATATGTATAGTAGGACCGTCAGGCTGCGGCAAGTCCACCCTGCTTAATCTCATAGCGGGACTTGAAACCCCCACATCGGGAAAGATAATACTTGATGACAAGGAGGTCAGAGGTCCCGGAGCAGACAGAGTTGTCATGTTTCAGGAGCCTGCGCTCTATCCGTGGCTCAATGTCATGGAAAATGTGAAGTTTGGTATGAAGCTTGCGGGAGTGCCAAAGAATGAGCAGGAAACAAGGGCGGAGAAGTATCTCAAAATGGTGCATCTGTGGGATTTCAGAGAGTATGCCGTTCACGAGCTTTCGGGAGGCATGAAGCAGCGCACGGCTCTGGCAAGAGCGCTTACCATGGACAGTAAGATAATGCTTATGGACGAACCTTTTTCGGCGCTTGACAAGCAGACAATAAACAAGCTCAGGGCAGAGCTTGAGGCTATCTGGGAGGAAACCGGGAGAACTATAATATATGTCACTCACAGTGTTGAGGAGGCTCTGTATTTTGCAGACAGGATAATCATACTGGCAGAAAGACCCGGCGTTGTCAAAAGCGTAGTGAAAATAGATCTGCCAAGGCCGAGGCAGCTTGATTCTGAAGAATTTGTTGATATACGGAAGCATTTGCTTGACGGATTAAAAGTAGAGGTGGATAAGATTGAAAAAGAGGAATATGACAGAGTTTAGCATAAAGGATGTTTTCTTCTTTATAGCTCTTATAGCTGTCTGGCAGGCGGCTGCGTATTTTGGTTCTGATGTGTTCGGCTGGTGGAAATCCTATGCGTTTCCGACTCCTGCGGGAGTTGTTGCAAGTCTTGTCAGCATGGCAAAAAAGGGTACGCTTCTTGCAGCGGTGGGCTTCAGCATGAAAAGGGCGGTAATCGGATTTGCCATTGCTCTTGCGGCAGGTGCCGTAATGGGTGTGCTGATTACATATGTTAAATATCTCAACAGAAATCTGAAGCCGCTGCTTATGGGCATACAGACGCTGCCGAGCATATGCTGGGTGCCGTTTGCGATACTGTGGTTCGGACTTGCAGAGAAAGCTATAATATTTGTAGTTGTTATGGGCTCTGTTTTCAGTGTGTCCCTTGCAATCGAAAATTCAATCAGAAGCATACCTGTCATATACACAAAGGTGGCAAGGACGATGGGGGCAAAACAGAGGGACATACTGTTTCGTGTGGTGCTTCCGGCAGCGCTTCCGGGGTTTGTATCGGGACTGAGACAGTCGTGGTCATTTGCATGGAGAGCTCTGATGTCGGGTGAGGTGATGTCATCCTTTGTGGGGCTTGGCTATGTGCTGATGCTGGGAAGAGACCTTGCCGACATCAATCAGGTAATGGCGGTAATGATAGTGATAATAATTGTCGGAATTATAATAGACAGATTCGTATTCTCAATAGCGGAAAACAGAATGTTAAGGAAAAGAGGACTTGAATAGAAAATAAATCTGTGATACCATAGATGTCAAGTAGAGTAAATATTGTGCGTTAAGTGTTATGGAACGGGATGTTGTCCATAAACGAAGGGAATCCGCGGTACAATATTGCATCCACTACTACATTAAGGTCTGAAGCAGTCTCTTTTCACTTTAGTGTAGTTACTGAGGTGAAAGGAGGTTTTTTTTATGCAGCATGCTATTGGCAGCAGCACGGCAAGACTTGTGGTTACAGCGCTGATGACAGCAATGTGCCTTGTATTAAACAGAATAGTGCCCGCTACGCCTGTTTACCATCTGAGCGCTGATTTCATTGCAATATTTATTGTTGCAGTGCTTTATGGCCCTATGTGGTCAGGCATAGCATACGGCGTTGCAGATACTGCAGGGAGCATACTTATCCCGTTTGGAGTATACAATCCGGGAATAACAGCAACTCTGGTGCTTGCAGGTGTGGTATACGGATTTGTATTCTACCGAAAGAATCTTACAGGCAGGTCTCTGATAATAAGAACAGTTATTGCATCTGCTGCGGTATTTTTAATCAAGCTGTTTCTTACAACGCTGTGCCTGTGGCCTATGTACGGTGCAGACGGCACTTATCTGGCCTATGTGATACTCAGACTCCCTAACTGTATCGCAATCCTTATAGTTCAGATTATATGCATACCGCTTGTTTATAAGCTGATTGTGGAGAGATTGAAATTTGCATTGTAAATTTATTGGATTTTTTCTGCAAAGTATGTTATAATATCTTTAACAACGAGTGGTTTTTTAACGTAAGTCCTGTTGTCAGGACTTCTTTTTATGCAGTAAGAGGTGATAGCTTGTATAGTGTTGGAGAATTGATTTTTTATGGAAGAACCGGAGTATGCGAGATTAAGGAGATTACTACGCTCAAATCAATGGGCGACATAAAGGGCAGGCTGTACTATATACTTAAGCCGCTTTACAAGGAATGCAAAATATCCATTCCTGTAGACAATGACAAGATATATATGCGCCCTGTGATATCCAGAAAACGCGCAGAGGAGCTTATAGATAAAATCCCTCATATAGATACATCCGCATATTACAGCCATAATCTGAACCAGCTCAAAGAACACTACAGAGAGGTTATGGAGAGCCATGACTGTATGAATATAATTGAGATGACTATGTCAATACACCAGAAAAAACGCGAAGCCGAGGCACGCAAAAAGAAACTGGGAGCCGTTGACGAAAGATTCATGAAAGAGGCAGAGGAGCTGATATTCGGTGAATTTGCTGCAGCTCTTGATATTCCGCGCGATGAGATTCAGGACTACATTGAGAATAGAGTAAATATGAAGGAGTCTGTATAGGCTTCTTTTTTATGACCTAACCCAGTGAGCAAAGCGAACTGCGGTAGGTCAAACGTCAGAACTTCCCAAGAGTGCGATAGCAGGATTGGCAGAAGTTTACGGCGAAATGACCTAACCCAGTGAGCAAAGCGAACTGCGGTAGGTCAAACGTAGCAGTAAGTTCTTACAACAGAGGGAAAAGAACTCTTGCATGAGGCCTGTCGCGTTTTGCTTACACAAACCGGACCAGGGCTTCAAAACGTATGAATTGAATGGGGATTTTATCAGGCAAATACACAATAAAACATTGATATATTTATGTGCGTTGTGTATGATGTAGGTGGGCAGCAGCTATGAATAAAATTCTAGCTATAATTATGCGGGAAGAACAGGCAATTGCTGATATAATGTTGGAGGGAGCAATATGATTTTATATCATGGAAGTAATCTTGCGGTATCCGAACCCAAACTGGTGGTTCAAAACCGATTTCTCGATTTTGGTTATGGCTTTTATACTACGACTAACAGGACACAGGCAGCAGGGTTTGCCGGCAAGGTAACGAGGCAGCGTAAAAAAGGAGTGCCTACTGTAAGCATTTACGAAATAGATGATGAAAAAGCTTTTTTTGAATGTTCGGTTCTGCGTTTTGAGGCACCTGATGACAAGTGGCTGGACTTTGTTTCTGATAACCGCTCCGGAAATTATAAGGGCGAGATCTATGATTTTGTTTACGGGCCTGTCGCAAATGATGATGTTTATACCACATTTGCTCTTTATACCGCAGGGGTACTTACAAAAGAACAGACGATTGAAGCACTAAAGGTGAAAAAGCTGTATAATCAGCTGGTGCTTACTTCTGAAAAAGCACTTGGGTATTTGAAGTTTGCAGGAATCGTAGAGAAGGAGGAATTCTGATGGAACAGAAAAAATTTGAAGCATTGCTTCTCCTGATTATTCCTGAAGTGGTCTGCCTGATTGTTGAAAAATACAAATGTGATGAGGTTACGGCAGCAAAAGAGTTTTACGGCTCAAAGGTATATTCCCTGCTGGAACAGGAAGATACCAAGATGTGGCATTTCAGCCCGCTGACCCTGTTCAATATGTATGACGAAGAACGAAAGACCGGTACTATTACATTTCCGGAGGGATGACTATGAGCAGACAGGGCAATTTCATGATTTTTTGTACGGAACAATATAAGTCTGCCAAAAAGCTGACCGGCAGGCAGGTGGCAGAATTGTTTACACGATATGGGGTGTGGGAGTATGTTTATTCCTGTTTTGAAGCTCTGCACACCACAGGTGTGAATTACATTGTTGAGGATATAGATCTGTATATTGAAACAAGAAAGCATTCTTTGGCATAAACGGGCAGCAGATGAAGTTGTCTACGAAGCGTGGATTGTGTTATCTGCTGTTTTGTTTTAATATATCTTTGAGGTGATTGGTATGGATAATGAAAAAACCGGAAAACTTATACTCAAACTCAGAAAAGAAAAACAAATGACACAAAGCGAGCTGGCAGATGTGCTTGGCGTATCTGACAAAGCCGTTTCAAAATGGGAAAGGGGGCAGGGCATTCCTGATGTTTCTCTGCTTGTTGCATTATCAGAATTCTTCAAGGTTAACATAGATGATATACTTGCAGGCGAAGCTGCAGAGAAAATGCCCGAAACAGGCAATATGAAAAATCTTAAATTCTATGTATGTCCGTCCTGCGGCAACATTACGGTATGCACAGGAAGTGCAGAGGTTTCCTGCTGCGGCAGAAGGCTTTCGGCGCTTGAAATGAAAAAACCTGATAAGGAACACGATGTTAATGTTGAAGTTGTAGAAGATGAGTGGTACATCACAACAGAGCATCCTATGCAAAAAGACCACCATCTGATGTTTGCCGCATTTATGACAGGCGACAGGCTCCAGATGATAAAGCAGTATCCCGAATGGGATATGCAGGTCAGAATCAGGAAGCGCGGTCATGGCAGGCTGGTATGGTGCTGCAATAGGCACGGACTGTTTTACAAACTGATATAGCTAAGAGGGGCTGCCTGTGTGTGCAGCCCCTCTTTAAGTTCTCTATCTGATTTTGCCGTCTATTCCTACGGTCACAACATTGAGCGGTATATCCTTGCCTGTTTTGGCCAGAGCATTTGTGACAGCGTACTGAAGTCCGCCGCAGCAAGGTACTTCCATTCTTACAACCGTAATGCTTCTGATGCTGTTTTCACTCAATATTGCGGTAAGCTTTTCCGAATAGTCAATATCGTCAAGCTTCGGACAGCCTATCAGGGTTATACGGTCTTTTATGAATTCATCGTGAAATGCGCCGTAGGCAAAGGCTGTGCAGTCAGCTGCAATCAGCAGATCCGCATTGTCAAAATATGGGGCGTTAACAGGCACCAGTTTTATCTGAACCGGCCACTGTCTGAGTCTGCTTTCTCCGGATATGCTGCTGTTTTCTTTTGTATGCTGTATTTCTCTCAAAGCCTGACCAGGGCAGCCTGAACCCATTCTTGCCTTTACTGCAGCCTCATCGTAAGGTGCGGCTTCACGTTCCACAAATGATATGGCATCTGTAGGACAGACAGGCAGACAGTCGCCGAGACCGTCACAGTAGTCATCTTTTATGAGCTGAGCCTTGCCGTCTATCATGGCGATGGCGCCCTCATGGCATGCTTCTGCGCACGCACCGCAGCCGTTGCATTTTTCTCTGTCGATTTCTATTATTCTTCTTTTCATTACTTCATCCTCCCGAATTTCATTTCTTCTCCTGATTCATCATATTTTTTTCGTTTGCCTGTAATACTGTCTATGGAAATACGCCATACTGCAGTGCGGTCAAGGCTTCTTTTTATAGCAGCCTCAAAGCTGTCAAGATTTGCAGGTGTATATTTCTCACATATCAGCCTTAACGCTTTGATTTTTTCTTCTCTGTCTGTAACTTCACAGGCTGTGCCGCAAAACGCAGCAGACTCAAACTCTGTTGTGAACTTATCTGTGGCAGGAACAACATCTCCGACGCAGCTAACATAAACCTTTGGATTTTTCCTCAGAATATCTGTTTTGGTGCCCTCGGCGGCGCTGTGAAAATATATGCAGCTCCCATCTCCTGCAATTGAAAGCGGCACACAGTAGGGATTGCCTTTTTCGTCTGTCATGGCAACCTGTGCAAATGAACATTTGTCTATGATGCCAAGGGCAAAATCCTCCGGCATCTGTCTGTCTTTTCTTCTCATGTGTCAGCCTCCTTTGCTACTGCAGCAGCCTTATTTTTCTCCTGTCCGAATCTATAATTCCCTCTTCTTTGAGGTGGCGCAGCTCACGCATCAGGCTGGTACGGTCAACACACAGATAATCTGCCAGTTTTGATAGTGAAACATGAGTTTCAAAAGTGCTGCTGCCTGCCATATCGGACATATATTCAAAATATGTCATAAGCTTTGACCTTGTGGTTTTTCTGGATATGAAGCTTATCCTGAGGGCGAGCTCCTGTGATTTTCTGGCGGCCATAAGGAACAGATTGCGAATCACCTCTATATGGCAGCTGCACAGATTGCTGCAGGGTGAGGTTATTGTGGAGTAGGGGATAAACATAACCTCGCAGTCTCTGTCAGCCTCGACAATATATTCAAGTGTACCTGCCGGCAGGCAGAAAAGCTCCCCGAAAACATCATCTTTTTTGAAATATTCTATAGTCTGCGCATTGCCTTCATAGTCTATGCAGTAAAGATGAGCTTTGCCCGACAGCACAAGACCTATTGATGACAGCTGATATGAAAGCTCTGTTATGGTTTCGCCGGGTCTGTATTTTTTAGGTGCTGTGTCAAAGCATTCAATCATTCTCCTGACATCCTCAACAGAAACACCGTCAAAAAATTTCATAAATCACCTCCTGAATATTATCTGCAGGGAATATAACATATTAATAATATATCGCAAAACTGTAGCATATGCAACAGAAAAATTAAAAAACATATGCTAATATATGAATACATTAAAGATTGATGTGATTTACAGGGAGGTAAATGATATGATGAAATTCTATAAATGTTCACACTGCGGAAATATTATAGCTTTTGTAGAAAACAGGGGAGTGCCTGTAATGTGCTGCGGACAGAAGATGGAGGAGCTGATTCCAAACACAACCGATGCGGCAGGCGAAAAACACATACCTGTATATGAGGTTAAAGACGGTAAGGTTACAGTAACCGTAGGTTCGGCAGAGCATCCTATGCTGGAAGAACACTATATTCAGTGGATAGCGCTTGAAACAAAGCAGGGTAACCAGAGAAAAATTCTTGCTCCGGGGCAGAAACCCGTGGCTGAATTTGCAGTAACCCCTGATGATGAGGTCGTTTCCGTATACGAATACTGCAATCTGCATGGATTATGGAAAGCATAGTCAGGTTTAGAAAAGGAGAAATAGCAATGGAATTAAAGGGAACAAAAACAGAAAAAAATCTGCAGACAGCGTTTGCAGGAGAGTCACAGGCAAGAAACAAATATACATACTTTGCAGGCATCGCCAAAAAAGAAGGCTATGAACAGATTGCGGAGCTGTTTCTAAAGACAGCCGAAAACGAAAAAGAACACGCAAAAATGTGGTTTAAGGCTTTAGGCGAGCTGGGAGATACGGCAGGTAATCTTCTGGCAGCGGCAGAGGGCGAAAACTACGAATGGACCGATATGTACGACACCTTTGCAAAAGAGGCGGAGGAAGAAGGCTTCAAAGAGCTTGCATATAAATTCAGAGCTGTTGCGGCTATCGAAAAAGCTCATGAAGAAAGATATCGCGCGCTTCTTGCAAATGTCAGAGAAACTGCAGTATTTGAGAAAAAAGAAGAAACCCTTTGGGAATGCAGAAACTGCGGACATCTGGTAAGCTCCAAAGACGCGCCGAAAGTATGTCCTGTATGCAGCCATCCTCAGAGCTTCTTTGAAGTAAGAAAAGAAAATTACTAGGACGATCAGGATGATTTTAAAGGCTCTCGTACAGGAGAGCCTTTAAATGTACAGGGAAGTTATTTTGCAGGAGCCTTGACGTCATGCATATCTCTCAGATATTCACGGCCGTCTTTATCAGGATCGCTTACTGCTTCCCATTTGTCTTCGTCGATAGTCATAACCATGCGCTTGTCGAGCTCATATTTCGGCCAGTCGCATACACCCTCTACTGAAGGATTGCCGCTGGTTGCGAAGTTAACCCATGCCGACTGAACCTGTTTTGAAAATTCTTCGGACAGGTTTTCCCCGTTATACCTTCTGGCTTCATCTGTATCGAAGTTTCCAAATACAAATGCAAGCTCTGTCGCATGTGCAGCCTTGAGTTTATCAATCTGAGAGTTCCAGTCCCATTCGTACACGTATACATTGCTGTACTGTGTCTGAAGGTCTGCAAAGATATGTGACGGCTGAATAATCCAGTATTCACTGCCGAATTTTATATACTTTTCCGGATCATCTCCGAGATGTTCAATATATTTTTCTGCCGCTTCCTGATTCTTACTGAAATCTTTACCCAGAGTTGTACCTTCCGGGAATTCTTCTTCCATACTCTTGTCAAGATTCTCATCGTAGAGATAGAAATAGTTAAGTTCGTTTTTGTTGGTACCAATCATAATATCAACGCCTGAACCTGCGCCGTCTGCAATGCTGTCAAATACATTTTCTGAGAATGCATAACCGTCTGCAATGCAGCCCCATGTCGCAACATCAAGGTCGTCACCGATTTCATCGGACAGCTGTTCGCTGTACTTCTGAATATCCTCTGCAGACATTGCCAGCAGCTCGTCAAGATTCTCTGCTCCTGTGATTTCCATGAACTGCTTTGCAACATATTTGCTTGAAGCAACCTCATCGGCTGGAGTTTCGCCCATATGAAGAATGTTTGCAGGGCCTCCGCTCTGAATTATAGCTTTCTGGAAAAGACCGTCCGTTTTTTCTGTTGACATAAGACGCATGATAGCGGATCCGCCTGCGGACTCGCCGAATACAGTAATGTTTTCAGGATCTCCGCCAAAAGATGCAATGTTTTCCTTTATCCACTTCAGAGCAGCAATCTGATCCAGCACTCCGAGGTTGCGGGAATATTCATAGTCCTTGCCGCCTATTTCAGAAAGATCAAGAAAACCGAACACACCGACTCTGTAGTTGAAGGAAGCCATAACCACATCATTGTTTTCGGCCAGATTCATACAGTCATACATTGGATCTGCTGTTCCGCCGTTGGTATTGCCGCCACCGTAAATCCAGACCATAACCGGTTTCTTTGCTTCTGTATCTTTTCATTTACTGTCAGGCAATCCTCACCCTGAGGTGTAAGTGATGCTCCTTCAAACTCATCCTTTACCTGGATCGGAGTGTTGCCATATTCACTGCAGTCTATAGTTTCACTGCTTTCTTCCAGGGGCTGGGCCTCTTTCCATCTCAGATCACCTACAGGCTGCCTGGCATACGGGATGCCTTTGAATGATTTTACCCCGTTGTCATTGTCTACGCCAACATATGTACCATATTTTGTTGTTACTGATGCCCCGTTTTCAGAGGAATCGCCGCTGCCGCAGCCGGTCAAAGCAAAACATATAGATAATGTCAGTACTAAAGCTGCGATTAGCCATTTCATGTTTTTCAGTTGTTTCATTTTCAGATTACTCCTTTCACAAATGGTTGTAAATTTTCTGTTTTTTCTATATTAAACAAAACAATCTGAATAAAACAATTCCACTTCCGGAACCATTCTGCATATAGCACCGGGTGCTATACAGGGGTTACGGGAATATCTGAGGCATTGTATAAAAAAAATTACCGGCAGGGCCGGCAATTCAGACTCAGTGCAGTAATGCATTTAACTCTGCACGACTGCTGACTTCTGTTTTTTTGAAGATGTTATTGGTATGCCTTTTGACGGTATAAATCGAGATAACCAGCTCTTCAGCTATCTGATTGTTGGTTTTGCCCTGTATCATAAGAATAAGAACTTCTTTTTCACGGGCTGTAAGTCTGTTGTCGGGGTCTAAGGCTTCCAGTAATTCTTCTATTGCATCTTTGCTGTAAAGCTCGTTTCTTTTCCAGAGACTTGCATAATTTGAAATAATGCATATGACATTAAATATGATATATACCGGAAGCAGCAGATCAAAAGGATATCCGGGCCAGTTTTTCGGACCGATAAATCTGAATATGCAGTCCAGATCATATACAAAGTAGTATAGAAAATACAGAGTCATTATGATATTCAGGCAGAGGGCATAACCTCTTTTGCCCTTTATATGTATATAGCTGTACCATGTGATTTCTATGAGCATGACCAGAATTATTACTTCGCCGAAGGCTGTTACTGTTTTACCTGCCAATGAGATGTCTATCTGGTTGTCAGCCATAAAGAAAAAATCAGTTACTGTCCAGCATATAAAGTAGGTACCGCATACTGCGGGTGCAACGTATTTTATTAACCATCCGGGCTCTTTGCCTGTGAGTGAAAAGCTGTATCTTGTCCATGCCCATACAAGTAAAGCATACAGTAAATCAAAAATAATAATCAGAGAACTGCTGACGACCTTTAATTGTGCAAACTGCCTGCAGAAAAACAGCAGGAAATTTATAGTCATGTAAAAGAAAAAAATTATATTGAGAGTAAGGCTCCGGCTGTATGTTACGGAATGAATTTTTGTGACTATAAGAGCGTTCAATGTGATCTGAATCATGCCTGCGCATAAAGCCGCCACATATACAAAAAGCATTACATTTACTGATACAAACATTATTATATCATTCTCCCTTCAACCGACCTTATTGCCACGAGTGTAACACCGATACAACAAACTGTCAATATTTACGGCTGCAAAAGAACAGATTAACACTGATGAGATGAGGCCGCTGAAACGAATAAAGAGGCTCTCGCGAGAGAGCCTTTAATATACCTCAACACCTGTATAATAGTGTTTTAATATCTGTTTGTAGTCATAGCCCTCTTTTGCCATGCCGTTGGCTCCGTACTGGCTGAGACCTACGCCGTGACCGCTGCCTGTGGAAGTAAACACTGCGTTTTTATCGTTTGCAGATACAGTGAAGGTTGCCGAAAAAAGACCCAGCGCAGTCCTGACTTCAACACCCGAAAGCACGGCATCTCCTATCTGCATTTTGGCTACGCTGCCGCCCTCGTTGTTTGATATAATTTTAACGTTATTTTTATTTACAGCACCGGTTGAAACAGCAGGATATGATGCGGCTATCAGGCTTTTCAGTTTTGCATAGCTGAAGCTGGCTGTTTCTTTTTTGTGAGTCGCATCGTCCTCATAAGGACTTTTCACACTGACAAGATAGGGCACTGCAGATACAAACACATCCTCACAGTTTTCGGTGCGTCCGCCGCTGGAGGAATGAAAAAGGGCATGCTTTACAGGCCTGCCGTCGTAGTACATGATCTGACCTTCAGTGGCTTCTACAGCACTGCATATTTTAGTGTAGCTTTTTTTAATCCACTCACTGCCTTTCAGATTTTTCAGTTCCTCGCTGTCTCTGTATACCTGACAGTGAGTTGTATCGCATACGGGCGCGGAAGGATGATCAGATGAATTGCCAGCCGTAATTTTTGCGACCGAATATGTCCTTGCGGCAACCGCCTGAGCTTTCATTGCTTCTTTTTTGAATGTGTGCGGCACCTCGCCTGCAACCACGCCTTTGACATATTCCTCGAAATCAACGGTTTCAGTTTTGCCTGTAAGCGTGCGATATACTTTTACAGTTTCGGGCATATCAATCAGATAATCAGGCGTGGCCTCCGATTTTTCAGTGACGGACGGCACGGTAAATATGCTGCTGAATATGTAGGGAAATCCTGCAAACAGTATAAATGCGGCAGCCAGAAGCGCTGCAGGGTATTTAAGGCAGGCAGCCGGGCTTTTAATATGTGGTTTTCGTTTTCTTCCTGTTGTGCGTTTCATAGATATATATTATGCACACAGAGCCTGATTTATGGCAGGAAAAAAGGCATCTCCGAAGAAATGCCTTTAAGTGAGGTTTGAAAATCAAATTTTATCTGCATTGTCTGAACCTGTGCTCCGCAAGCCGGCAGGCGCGGGAGTATCATATGTTCACTGCAGAAATAATTTTGTGCATTTCAGGTAAGCTTCTCCGAAAAATACGTGAACAGGTAAGCTTCCTGAACAAGCGATTGCTGTAAATGTCGAAATGTTAACGATAAAATATATTTGTGGTTTTTTACAATTGTTCAAAATATAAAATCGTTAAAATTTAGTCAAGCAATGAGTCTATTATAAGCCATAGCGTGTGAAAAAGCAACAGAAAATGATAAAAAATTAACAAAAAATCATGTTTTTTTGAAGGTACAAGCTGCAGCCTGTTGATAACAGAGGCAGGACAGTGATATAATTGTTATAGAATAACTACAGAAAGGAACAGGATAATATGTTTGACGAAAATATAAAAAAAGCGAACAGGGTCAAGGCTGAAACTGTAATTAAAGCCCTCGAAAAAAGAGGCATGAAGGGATATTACTGCGACAACACAGAGGAGGCATTGGGACTTGCCCTCAGCTTTATAAACGAAGGGGACAAGGTTGCCTGCGGCGGTTCTGTGACTCTTGGACAGATAGGATTAAAAGACAGACTTGCAGTTATGAACGTGGACTGGGTTGATCCGTTTAAGTATACGGATCCGGACGATATGTTTGCGGAGAGAGTCAGAACTCTTACCACCAATGTATATTTTATGAGCTCAAATGCCGTTACAATGGATGGTATACTTGTTAACATCGACGGCACAGGCAACAGAGTTGCAGCACTCTGCTACGGACCCGAAAAAGTGGTGCTTGTTGCGGGAGTCAACAAGATAGTGGGCAGTGAAGACGAGGCTGTTGCCAGAATCAAAACCGATGCCTGTCCTCCAAACTGCACAAGACTTGACAAAAAAACTCCATGCGCAGTAACCGGTAAATGCGGCAACTGTCTGTCGCAGGGCAATACCATCTGCTGCTATACCGTTTCGACAAGATTCTGCTCTACGGGAAGAATCCATGTAATACTTGTAAATGATTATCTGGGCTACTAGTCTGTAGCGCTGCAGAGCCTCCCCGCATATGATATGCAGGGAGGTTTTATAATGAGAGATATTTTTGTGAACGGATATGCATACCCGTCTGTATCGCAGGAGGTGCTTTCTGAGTGGCTGCCTTCACTGACCTTTGTATCCTGCTTCAGCTACGGCTTTGCAGAGGACGGCCATATTATACAGCTTGATGATGACGCCCTCAGGGCGCCTGCGGCGGAGGCGGGAGTGAAAGCACTGATGGTGCTTACGCCTGTGGACGAAACGGGAATGTTCAGCAACAACAGAGCAAAGGCGCTGCTTGAAAACCCCGCAGCTCAGGAGAATCTGCTCAAAGACATTGCAGACAACATTGAACAGAAAAATATGTACGGTGTGGATTTTGATTTTGAATATGTATATCCTGAAAACAGGGAGCAGTATGCGAAGCTCATAGCAGAAGCCAGACGGCGGCTTAACCCCGAAGGATATATAGTTACGGCTGCGCTTGCGCCCAAGACCTCGGCAGACCAGCAGGGACTTTTGTATCAGGGGCACGATTATGAGCTGATAGGTCAGGCGGCCAATTTATGTCTGCTTATGACATATGAATGGGGTTATACATACGGGCCTCCAATGGCTGTCGCACCCATTGATGCCGTAAGAAAAGTCGTCGAATACGGACTGACTGAAATTCCGCCGGAAAAAATACTGATGGGAATTCCAAACTACGGCTATGACTGGAAGCTGCCGTTTGTAAAGGGCGAGTCAAAGGCAGAAAAAATAACAAATGATGAGGCGGTGACAAGGGCGGCAGACTATGGAGCGGAGATTATGTTTGATGAGCATGCCATGTCACCATACTATCATTATACCGATGAGGACAATGCGGAGCATGAGGTGTGGTTTGAGGATGCAAGAAGCATGGAAGCCAAATTTTCTCTGATTGAGGAATACGGTCTGGCAGGAATAAGCTGGTGGAATATTATGAGCTGGTTTCATGCAGGTGCGGAGGAGCTTGCAGGGAGATTCACTGTGATTAAGGTATGATAAACAAGTAAACTTTTCCTCTGTGTATCACCTCGAATTATATGCAGAAAGAGTCTCAGAACACAGTTCCAAGGCTCTTTTTGACCGACCGGCTTAGTGCATTATGGTATATGCAAAAGTCTGTCAGGTATTCCTGATATTTTTCCTATAACGCAAAATACTGTTTTATTTAAGCCTTACTTGCGAGATTCAGCAAACTGTCCTGCACTAGTTTTGAAAGGCTCAAACGGTTCTTCTGAACATAGGTGTCAAGCCATGCGGGAATAGTTATATTCCTCCTTACAGCCTTAGTTCCGTACTGCTTGGCATAAGCAGCCATATCAAGAACGATAAGACTTACAAAGCTGTCATCGTCTTCTGCGTTGATATCTCTCAGGTCACTGGCAGCAGGGAAGCCGTTACCTTCTTCGACTTCACCAAGAATCCAGCCGCTTGCGGCATCAACGCCCATTTCTATAGCATCTATAAGGCTGTCTCCCTCAGTTACGCAGCCCGGAAGATCAGGCACAACTACGGTATATCCCTCTCTGTCACCAAAAGGTGTAAATATAGCAGGGTACAAAAGTTTCATAACATTCTCCTTCCTTGTATCGCCTCTAATGCTGTAGTAGCAAAATCTTTACCCATGAAAGCACTAAAGAGCTCCTCAATGTGGAGCTCTTAAAGCATT
>CAVJEY010000003.1:25813-40507 GCA_963648745.1 Christensenellaceae bacterium Phil1 | reverse complement strand
AACATTGCTATATAGTTTTCGGGCATGACTATCTCAAAAACACCTCTGTAATTAAAGCCTTTGCGACCGCACAGTTTTCTGATGCGCTTTTCGGGCGCCCCTATATCTCCTCCGCAGTCCATAACAAAATATGCTTCTTTGCTGCCGTCAAATTCTGATGACAGTATAAACTCCTCAAATACGCGGGGAAGCTGCCATCCGTAAGTCGGTGCAACAAAAACATACGGCTTTTGTGATGAAAAGCTGCCTCCGGAATATTTTCTGATATATTCTCTGCTGTCTGTAATCTCATCCTCCAGTTTGTCGCCAAGCATATCAGCTATATATTTGCTGTTGCCTGTACCTGTGAAATATATAATCATAAATTATCGCCTCTTTTATATTGAGATACTGCAATCTCCCTCAATCACACATCATACCATCTTTTGGGGATTTACATATTCTCTGAATTCTTCTTCTGCAAGTATGCCAAGTGCCGATGCAGCCTCCTCCAGCGAGGTGTTGTTGCTGTAGGCATATTTGGCAATCTGCGCCGCCCTGTCATACCCTATTACCTTGTTCAGGGCTGTTACAAGCATAAGCGAGCCGGCCATATTGTCTGCCACCTTATTCTCGTTTACTGTTATGCCTTCAGCGCAGTTTACATTAAATGAGCGCACTGCATCCGAAAGAAGCCTGATGCTTCTTATCATGTTAAAAGCTATAACAGGCATATATACATTGAGCTGGAAATTGCCCTGTGAGGCTGCTATTCCCACTGTGACATCATTGCCCATAACCTCGGCGCACACCATTGTAAGAGCCTCGCACTGGGTAGGATTAACCTTGCCCGGCATTATGGAGCTTCCCGGCTCATTTGCAGGGATTACAAGCTCTCCTATGCCGCATCTCGGTCCCGAAGCATACCATCTGACATCGTTGGCAATTTTCATAAGGTCACAGGCCATGGCTTTCATTGTGCTGTGGCATACTGCCACCGCATCTTTGAATGCAAGTCCGTGGAATTTATCTCCGGAAGCCCTGAATTCTCTGCCGGCAAGCTCCGATATTTCATCTGCCATTGCAGTATCAAATCCCTCCGGCGCATTAAGTCCCGTACCTACAGCCGTACCGCCTATGGGTATGTTTTTTAGCTCTGCAAGGCTGTTTTTTATTGCTTCACACGATTTTTGCATTGCATACTGCCAGCCTGCAAATTCCTGTCCGAAGGTCAGAGGTGTGGCATCCTGCAGATGTGTTCTTCCCGTCTTGATAACCTGCCTGTATCTGTCTGAAAGCTCACCAAAAGTATCTGCCAGAGCTTTTATCTCAGGCAACAGTCTGTCCTCTGCTTCGATAACGCAGGCAATATGAATTGCCGAAGGGAAAACATCGTTTGAGCTCTGCGACATATTGACATGATCATTGGGATGTGCTTTGCCGTCTGTCAGATGAGATATGACCTCATTGACATTCATATTGGTCTGGGTGCCGCTTCCTGTCTGCCATACCGAAAGCGGAAACTGATCCTCAAGGCCTCCTGCAAGGATTTTATCGCAGGCCTTCGTAATTGACTGTGATATATCCTCACTCATAATACCCATGCGGAAGTTAACTGATGCCGCCGCTTTTTTTATCATTGTAATCGCTCTGATTATTTCAAACGGCATTTTTTCGGTGCCTATCCTGAAATTCTCAAAGCTTCTCTGTGTCTGCGCTCCCCAGAGCTTATCACTGTCTACAAGGATCTCTCCTATCGAGTCTTTTTCTGTTCTCTGTTTCATATATCCGCCCTCCACGCATCTGCCACAGCCGCTGCTACAGCCTGCGCAATACCGTCCTCAAAGGCATCCGGCAGTATTCTGTCTGCCGACAGTCTGCGTTCTCCAACAAAGTCAGCAAGGGCATACGCCGCTGCAACCTTCATTTCCTCTGTTATGCGTCTGGCTCCTGCATCAAGGGCGCCTCTGAATATTCCCGGAAATGCCATTACATTGTTTATCTGGTTGCCGAAATCGGATCTGCCTGTACCCACTACCGCTGCTCCCGCATTCTTTGCAAGCTGCGGCATGATTTCAGGCTCGGGATTTGCCATGGCAAATACTATAGGACCGTCAGCCATTGTTTTTATCATATCCTCTGTCAGTATTCCCGGAGCGGATACTCCTATGAACACATCTCTGCCGCAAAGGCCGTCGGCCATGCTTCCGCTGATATCATCCGGATTTGTTATCTCAAGCAGCTTCTTCTGTGCTTCATTGAGTTTCAGGCTCGATGATATGATGCCGTCTATGCCGCATACCAGTATATCTCTGACACCGAGGGAATAAAGCATACGGGTAATTGCAGTTCCCGCAGCTCCGTCTCCCGAAATCAGAACTTTAATGTCGTCAATGCGTCTGCCTGTAACCTTGCAGGCATTAATCAGGGCTGCCGAAACCACAACGGCAGTGCCGTGCTGGTCATCGTGAAATACCGGAATATCAAGCAGCTCCTGCAGACGTTTTTCGATTTCAAAGCATCTGGGCGCCGATATATCTTCTAAGTTGATGCCTCCGAAGGTGGCGGAGATATTCTTTACTGTATTTATTATTTCCTCTGTATCCTGTGTATCAAGGCATATAGGGACAGCATCTATGTCTGCAAATTCCTTGAACAGCACGGCTTTGCCCTCCATAACGGGTATAGCCGCCTCTGCTCCTATATTGCCAAGGCCAAGCACCGCAGAGCCGTCGCTTATAACGGCTACTGTATTGCCTTTGGATGTGTACTTATATACATCTTCTCTGTTGTCCCTGATTTCAAGGCAGGGCTGTGCAACTCCGGGAGTGTATGCCAGAGCAAGCTCCTGTCTGCCTGTAACGGCCACCTTGCTTTTCATTGCCCATTTGCCTTTTGTTTTTGCGTGTAATTCAAGTGATTCTCTGTAATAATCCATAATCAGTCCGCCTTTGTCATTTTGCTGTGTAAATTCTCCATTTTTATATCCAGCGCCGCACTCTCCTCGGCGCACTGTTTGAGCTCTGCCATAATCTCATCCGTACATTCAACTGCTTTTTTGTATTTGAGCTTGTGCTCAAGGCTGGCCCAGAAGTCCATTGCTATGGTTCTGAGCTGTATCTCAACATTCATAAGCCTTGTCTCACCCGCAAGAAATATAGGGATTGAGACAATCAGATGAAGGCTCCTGTAGCCGTTTGGCTTGGGGTTTTCTATGTAATCCTTCCTCTCTACAAGCACCACATCATCCTGTCTTAAAAGATGCTCCTCAAGAAAATATACGTCTTTGAGAAATGAACATATTACTCTGACTCCTGCTATATCAAACATCTGCTCCTCAAGAGCCTTGGGATCAAAGGGTATGCCTCTTCTGATCATTTTTTCGATGATGCTCTCAGGTGTTTTGAGTCTTGTTCTGATGCTCTCTATAGGGTTTCTGTCGTGCTGCAGCGACATATTCTCGTTGAGCACTCTGAGTTTTGTTTCGATTTCCATCATGGCGCATTTGTAATACGACATAATCTTTTTGAATTCTCTCCCCGACCTTATAACGTCCTCTAACTCCTCCATTGAAAACTTATCAAGCATAGCCTCTATCGGTTTTAATTCTCTGTCCATAAGTCCCCTTTCTGTTCTAATCAAAAATACCCATCTGTATATATTATACGGCTTATCCTGCCTGTCAGGCAAGTGAGATTTTGATGAAAAACAATTTTTCGCCCGTTATAAAACCGCCTGCCATATGACAGACGGTTTTTTCATTGTTCAGGTTGTTTATTTTTCGTTGTTTACAACTGCCTGAGCTGCTGCAAGTCTTGCGATAGGAACTCTGAACGGTGAGCATGATACATAGTTTAATCCTGTTCTGTAGCAGAAATCTATAGTCTTAGGATCTCCGCCGTGTTCTCCGCAGATACCAAGCTTGATGTTAGGTCTTGTTTCCTTACCAAGCTCTACAGCCATCTTAACAAGTTTGCCAACGCCTACCTGGTCAAGCTGCTGGAACGGATCTTCCTCGAAGATGTTCTTGTTTCTGTATTCCTTGATGATAGCGCCTGTATCGTCTCTTGAGAAACCGAATGTCATCTGAGTAAGGTCGTTTGTACCAAATGAGAAGAATTCCGCTTCTTCCGCAATTTCGTCTGCTGTAAGTGCAGCTCTTGGGATTTCAATCATAGTACCTACAAGATACTTGAAGCTTACTCCCTCTCTTGCGAATACTTCGTCAATCTTCTTTGTTACAGTTTTCTTAACATCTGCAAGCTCTGCCTTTGATCCTACTAACGGAATCATGATTTCAGGCACGATGTCATATCCTTTTTCTTTTCTTACTTCGATTGCAGCCATAATTATAGCTTCTGCCTGCATCTCTGCGATTTCAGGGAAGGTTACTGCAAGACGGCAGCCTCTGTGACCCAGCATGGGGTTGAATTCGTGAAGCTCTTCTGCCTTCTTTGCAAGCTTTTCGTAAGGCACGTTGATTGTCTTTGAAAGCTCATGCAGTTCTTCGTCTGTATGAGGAATAAACTCATGCAGAGGCGGGTCAAGAAGTCTGATTGTTACAGGTCTTTCTTCCATTACCTCGTAAATGCCCTTGAAGTCGCCCTTCTGATACGGCAGCAGGAATGAAAGTGCTTCTCTTCTCTCTTCTTCTGTGTCAGCCATAATCATTCTTCTGATTGCAGGTATTCTTTCGTCTTCAAAGAACATATGCTCTGTTCTGCAAAGTCCGATACCCTCTGCGCCGAATTCAACAGCCTGTTTTGCATCTCTAGGGTTGTCCGCGTTTGTTCTTACTTTGAGTGTTCTGATTTCGTCAGCCCATTTCATGATGGTTCCGAAGTCGCCTGAAAGCTCAGGGGCTTTTGTTGCAACAAGTCCCTTGTATACGCTTCCGTCTGTACCGTTAAGGGATATATAGTCGCCTTCCTTAAAAGTATATCCTGCAACGTCTAAAGTTTTGGCTTCTTCGTTTACTTTGATTTCCGAGCAGCCTGATACGCAGCATTTGCCCATGCCTCTTGCAACTACCGCAGCGTGTGATGTCATACCGCCTCTTGCAGTAAGTATGCCTTCTGCAGCTACCATGCCGGCAAGGTCCTCAGGTGATGTTTCAAGTCTTACAAGAACTGCTTTTTCGCCGTTTGCGGCAGCCTCTACAGCGTCTGCTGCGTTGAAGTAGATTTTACCTGCGGCAGCGCCCGGTGATGCTGCAAGTCCTCTTGTGAGAATCTCTGCTTTTTTAACTTCGTCTGCATCGAATGTAGGGTGAAGCAGCTGGTCTATCTGACCCGGTTCAAGTCTTGTAACGGCTGTTCTCTTGTCAATAAGGCCTTCGCTTTCCATGTCAACTGCAATCTTTACTGCTGCAGCTGCTGTTCTTTTGCCGTTTCTTGTCTGGAGCATGAACAGTTTGTTTCTTTCAACTGTAAATTCCATATCCTGCATATCGCAGTAGTGCTTTTCGAGGATTTCGGCGATTCTTGTGAAGTCTTTGTAAACCTCAGGGAATGCCTGTTCCATTTCAGCTATAGGCTGAGGTGTTCTGATACCTGCAACTACGTCTTCGCCCTGTGCGTTTACAAGGAATTCTCCGAAAATCCTGTTTTCGCCGTTTGCAGGGTTTCTTGTGAATGCAACACCTGTTCCCGATGTGTCGCCCATATTGCCGAATACCATTGACTGCACGTTTACTGCAGTACCAAGGTTACCCGGGATATTGTTGAGCTGTCTGTAGAGTATGGCTCTTTCGTTGTTCCATGATCTGAATACAGCCATTACCGCTTCCATAAGCTGGTCTTTAGGGTTCTGAGGAAAATCTCTGCCCATTTCATTTTTTACAAGCACTTTATAGTCTGCAATGATTGACTTGAGATCCTCTGTTGTAAGGTCCACGTCGTATTTGCAGCCTTTTTCTTCTTTTTTGGCATCAAATATAGCGTCAAACTTAGTCTTAGGAATTTCCATTACAACATCGCCGAACATCTGAATGAATCTTCTGTAGCTGTCATATGCAAATCTTTCGTTTTCTGTAAGGTTTGCAAGACCTACAACAGCGTCATCGTTAAGACCAAGATTCAGTATTGTGTCCATCATGCCCGGCATTGAGAATACGGCACCTGAACGTACTGAAACAAGTAACGGATTGTCTACGCTGCCAAACTTTTTGCCTGTAACGTTTTCAAGCTCTGCAAGATGTTCATAAATCTCATCGATTGTAGCATCGCTTATTTTCTTACCTTCATCGTAGTAATTGTTACAAGCTTCTGTAGTAACAGTAAAACCGAAAGGAACCGGGAGGCCAATCTTTGTCATTTCCGCAAGGTTGGCACCTTTTCCGCCCAGAAGGCTTCTCATATCTTTTGAGCCTTCATTAAATGAATAAACAAACTTTGACATAACATTTAATCTCCTTTTCAATTAAAATACTAGTCTTTCTTCTATATAGTTTCGAACCTGTTCAACAGGAATACGAACCTGCTCCATTGTGTCTCTGTCTCTTACAGTTACACATCCGTCGGTTTCTGTATCAAAGTCAACGCAGATACAGAACGGCGTACCAATCTCATCCTCACGGCGATATCTCTTGCCTATCGAGCCTGCAGCGTCATAGTCAACCATAAAGTGCTTTGAAAGCTCCTCGTGAATAGGCTCTGCAACATCTGAAAGCTTCTTTGCAAGCGGAAGCACAGCTGCCTTGAACGGTGCAAGTGCCGGATGCAGTCTCATAACGACTCTTGTATCCTCCTTGCCCTTGGCATCTGTCAGTGTTTCTTCGTCATAGGCCTCAACCAGAAATGCAAGTGCAACTCTGTCTGCGCCAAGTGACGGCTCTATACAGTAAGGTATATATTTTTCACCTGTTTCGGAATCAACATAATTCATTTCCTGACCTGAATGCTCGCTGTGCTGTCTCAAATCAAAGTCAGTTCTGTCTGCAATGCCCCACAGTTCACCCCAGCCGAACGGGAACAGATATTCAATATCTGTTGTGGCGTTGCTGTAGTGCGACAGCTCCTCTTTTTCGTGATCTCTCAGCTTGAAATGTTCTTCTTTCATGCCAAGCGATCTAAGGAAGTCTGCGCAGTAGTCCTTCCAGTATGCAAACCATTCAAGATCTGTGCCGGGCTTGCAGAAAAACTCAAGCTCCATCTGTTCAAACTCTCTTGTTCTGAACGTGAAGTTGCCCGGTGTTATTTCGTTTCTGAAGGATTTGCCTACCTGAGCAATACCGAACGGAATTTTTTTTCTTGCAGATCTCTGCACGTTTTTGAAGTTTACAAATATGCCCTGTGCTGTTTCGGGTCTTAAATAAATCTCCGATTTTGAATCTTCGGTAACACCCTGAAAAGTCTTGAACATAAGGTTGAACTGTCTGATGCCTGTAAAATTGCTTTTGCCGCATTCGGGACATACAATGCCTTTTTCGGCGATAAAGCTTTCGAGCTTGTCGTTTGGCCATCCGTCAACCGTAACATCGTCTGTGCCGTTTTCGTGCAGATAGTCCTCTATAAGCTTGTCGGCTCTGAACCTTGCCTTGCACTCCTTGCAGTCGATAAGCGGATCCGCAAAGCCTCCCACGTGACCTGACGCAACCCATGTCTGAGGGTTCATAAGAATCGCGGCGTCAAGACCTACATTGTATTTTGACTCCTGTACGAATTTCTTCCACCATGCTTTTTTGACATTGTTTTTGAATTCAACTCCAAGCGGACCGTAGTCCCATGTGTTTGCAAGACCTCCGTAAATATCGGAGCCGGGGAATATAAATCCTCTGTTCTTGCATAGGGCTACGATTTTTTCCATTGTTACTGCTCTGTCCATCTTCTAAAATTACCTGCTTTCTTTTATTCTGTCTTATCTGTAATATCTACAATTTTCACTGTGCTGTCAAGCTCCTCTGCCATTTCCTCCTCAACGGCATCTGCGGCTTTTTCGATATCCTCTGCAATATTGATTGCAAAATCGTCTTTTGATTCTCTGGCTGCGTCAATTCTTGTTCTGGCTGCCTCAGCCACGTCTCTGGCCTTGTCCCTGACGTTCTCTATGGTCTCTTCAATACCGGCCTCTGCAGCTTTGGTTTTCACGCTCTCGTAAATGTCGCTGCCTCTGTCCACTGCCTTTTCGGTCAGATCCTTAGCCTTGTCTTTGACATTTGCAAAGGTTTCGTTAAGGTTGTTTTCGACTGCCTTGGCTCTGGCCGCCTCATACAGATCCGCGCTCTTGTTTTTGACGCCTTCTATTACAACCGCGCTTTTTTCGACAACATCGTCAAATTTATCGTTTGCCATTTCGCTTACGTCAATCACACTGCCGTCGTCTTTGATGACTTCAATAGTGCATTTGAAGCCAAAGGTGGCTGCTGTTGCAACTATGATTGCAAAAGGAGCGATAAGAGTGCTTACAATACCGACATTGACAGGTACGTTGAGCATAGTCTCTCCGTCTTTTTTGACTACAATCTTTGAAACATTGCCTTTTTTGACGATTTCCTTAATCTTAGCAAGTATCTCCTGACCTTTTTTGCCGAAGCTTCTGGATGTTTTTTCGTCTATTGACTCTTCGATTGCGATTATTGCGTCTACAACGCTTCCCTCTGATTTTTCAAGAGCCTCTTTTGCTTCCTTATAGCTTACTCCGGTTCTGTCCTTAACCAGTTCAATTTTCTCTAATGTAATCTCCATACTGTTACCTCCTGATATTCTCCTCAATGAAAGCCTCACTTTTGAGGCTGCCGACATCGAGATGATAAGAAATATATTTTTTTATTATTTCCTCTATCTGATCCAGTATCGGCTGCTGCAGCGCCAGATTTTTGAAATCGGAAAGAGGTTTTTTTACAAAATACCTTAATATACCTACTATATCAAACTTGATTGTATAAATCAATCCGTCATTATCATAATTTGCTGTGTTTTGATAACATTTTTTACATAGCAGGCCTCCATCCGGTATACTGAATACAACAGGCTCGGATTTTTGCCCGCATTGTATACAGGATTCAAGTCCGGGCATAATGCCCAGTATCTTGAGAACCTTGATCTGATATGCAAGCACCAGCGTTTCAAATCTGCTTTCTCTTGCTTCAAGCTCGGAAAAAAAGTCACATATGAGCTTCATCACCGCCGGCTGCGGCTGGTCATAGGGTATTGTTTTTTCGGTAAACTCAAGCACATAGGATGCGGCCATGTATTTGTCCACATTCTCACCAAGCCCGTAAAAGCTCCTGATGGTTTCAGCGCTGTCAATGCTGTAGGTGTCTCTGTTTTTGAATATCTGGTATCTGCCGTAGGTAAACGGCCTCATTGCAAGTGCGGATTTGTTTCTGCCGCCCTCATTGATGCGGCTTCCCGCGCTTATCTTGCCGTATCTTGCAGACAGCAGCACAATCATGCGCCTGCCTCCGACCGTTTTTATCTGTTTCAGAACTATTCCTTCTGTTTCAAACTTCATTTCTGATCCCTGTATCCGAAATTGGAAAGTGCAAAGTCGCTGTCACGCCAGTTTTCTCTTACCTTTACCCAGAGCTCAAGAAAAACCTTAGTGCCTATAAGGGCTTCTATTTCCTCTCTGGCGCTTTTGCCTATTCCCTTTAATTTTTTGCCGTCCCTGCCTATGATTATTCCCTTGTGGGATTTTTTTTCGCAGTATATGACCGCGCCTATTCTGGTAAGTCTGCCTTCCTCCTCATAGCTTTCGATTTCAACGGCAACTCCGTGAGGCACCTCGTCTCTTAAGTAAAGCAGCAGTTTTTCTCTGATTATCTCGCTTACTATAAATCTCTCCGGGTGGTCTGTTATCATGTCCTCCGGAAAATACATCGGTCCCTCCTCTGCCATGTCCTCAAGCATTGATATGAGGTCGCTGACATTGGTTGAGTTAATCGCTGATGTACCTATTATATGTTCAAATATTCCCATGCTGTCATAGGCTTCATATATTCTGCTGTATTTGTCCGGATCCATTGTATCCATTTTGTTTATGACAAGAATTTTGGGAGTATCCACACTCTGCAGCATATCCGCAATGTATCTGTCTCCGGGGCCTTTGTCAATCTCATCATCGACAAGAAACAGTATCACATCCACCTCTTTCAGAGTGCTTACAGCCGTTTCGGTCATAAAGTTTCCCAGCTTGTTTTTTGCCTTGTGTATTCCCGGCGTGTCTATGAATATGAACTGAACTCCGTCGCCTGCTTCATCAAGCTTTGTGTATATGCCTCTGATTCTGTTTCTTGTGGTCTGGGGCTTGTCCGTTGTAATTGCTATTTTCTCTCCGAGTATTGAATTAAGCAGAGTTGATTTGCCTACATTGGGTCTGCCTACAATCCCTATAAATCCTGATTTCAAATTATTCCTCCAGTCTGAAGCCCTTGGGCAGCAGTTCTCTCAAGGATGCCGCTTCAAGATGCTCCTCATCCGTTCCCGAAACCACTTTGAGGTCCGGGGCAAATTCATACATAAACTGTCTGCATATACCGCAGGGCCAGCCGTCCTGTCTGGCAGTGGCTATAACTATGCGGTCAAATTCTCTCTCACCCTCTGATATGGCCTTGACCATGGCGGTTCTCTCCGCGCAGATTGTCGCACCTAATGACGAATTTTCGATATTTACGCCCGAATAAACTCTGCCGCTTCTGCCCACAAGCATTGCGCTTACGGGAAACTCTGAAAACGGGCAGTATGAGTTTTTGAGGTTTGCTCTGGCCTTTCTGTACAGGTCTATGTCATACTGTTCTATCTGCATATTTACCTCCCGAGGTTAATCCTGTTCATTACGGTTTCTTCTTTTTGTCTCATTATCTTTTTTTCGTCCTCCTGCATATGGTCATATCCCATAAGGTGAAGCAGGCTGTGAGTGAAAAGATATATTATCTCCCGTTCGGGGCTGTGGCCGAATTCCTCTGCCTGAAGCATCGCTTTTTCGGTGCATATAACCACATCGCCCATGATTATCTCCCCTGTCTCTGGGAAATCGTCACAGCTCTCAAACTGAGGGAATGACAAGACGTCCGTAACAGAGTCAACTCCTCTGTATTCTCTGTTGAGCTGCTGTATCTGCTCCATATCCACAAATGTGAGGCTTATCTCTGCAAGGTTTGCATCTACGCCCTCAAGCTCAAGGCACACCTCTGCGGCTTCTTCTATTTTGTCCATCATTGCCTGCTTAGGCAGGTTTTCTCCGTCTACTGTTATATTCATATGTTAATCTTCCTTTGGCGGGTTTTTTTCGTAGTATTTATCGTATGCGTTGATTATCTTTTTGACAAGCTCGTGGCGTACCACGTCTGTATCTTTGAGGAAACAGAAATCTATATCGTCTACGCCTTTGAGAACTTTTACGGCTTCTGTCAGTCCTGAGGTTTTGCCTCTCGGAAGGTCTATCTGCGTGATATCGCCTGTGACAACCACCTTGGAGCCAAAGCCCATTCTGGTCAGAAACATTTTCATCTGCTCTCTTGTGGTGTTTTGCGCCTCATCGAGAATGATAAACGAGTTGTCAAGGGTGCGGCCTCTCATATACGCCAGCGGCACAACCTCTATTACTTCTTTTTCTTTGAGTCTCAGGGCCGTATCTCTGCCCAGTATGTCATAAAGCGCATCGTAAAGAGGTCTGAGATAGGGGTCAACCTTGTCCTGAAGATCTCCCGGCAGGAATCCCAGACGTTCGCCCGCTTCAACCGCAGGTCTTGCAAGGATTATCTTCTGCACGTCTTTTTTCTTGAATGCGTTTACCGCCATTGCCACTGCAAGGTATGTCTTGCCGGTGCCCGCAGGTCCGATTCCGAACACCACATCTTTGTTTCGCATACTTCTGATATAGTATTTCTGACCCAGTGTCTTGGGTTTGAGCGGTTTGCCCATATGAGTATAGCACACTATGTCCTTATCCATCCGGCTCTCCGCATATGATATCCCCTGTCTGCACAGGTCTATGATATATGATACCTTCTGGGTGTCAAGCTTCTCTCCTTTTTTGATGATGGCTATGAGCTCGTTTATCACTTTTTCGGCGGTTTCAAGGCTGTCGCCTTTGATTGTAAGCATATTGTCTCTCTGTATGATGACCACGCCCAGATGCTCCTCAATAAGCTTCAGGTTGCAGTCCAGATTGCCAAACAGCTCTCCTCTGTCAAATGTATCCTCAATTATAATTGCTTTTGCCGTATTATTAACGCTTTGTGTCACTAACAGTTATCTCCTCTTCTTTGCCTATTTGCTGTCTTACCTCCAGCTGCGCATATATAACTATTATATTTTCTTCTGAAGAAAATTTCAAACTTTTATTAAGAATTTGTGCATCTTCCGGCAGATTTTCTTTTATTTCCGCTCTGAGTCTGGCCTCTGCCGCCTTTTTTATGTCCTTTTGGGAGCGTTTTTGTTTTTTCAGATGTATTTCATTTATCTTCCCAAGCTCCGCTCTAAAGGGAATTATCCTGCTTTTTACTGTTTTGAGTTTCTTTTTTTCGGATATTTTATAGCTCCCCGTAATATTCTCTGATGAAAACCCTATATCTCCAAGCTGTATATTTATATACGGTATGAATCTGCCTGTGGTTTCTTTTTTGTATTCCTGTTTTGCCTCGTAAAAAACGTATTCGCAGGGTCTTATGCCTGTAACCTCGCCTTCGGCATGAACGTAATACTCTTTGAGGTTTTCGGCAGGTGTGCCGTAGGCTGTGCTTTCGACAGGCACTCTGCCCGATATCAGCACCATGCCTTTTTTGACATACTGACCTTCTTTAACATTTCTCTGTCCATTATATACCCTGATTGTGTCGATATAGCAATCGGTATCTGAAACTATATTACACGGTTTTGTGTTTTTTTCTTCGTCTGTTTCCCTGTACCGTGCCTCAGCTATGTCCACTATCGCTTTTCGCCCTTCATATCTGACGGATATATATGTAATGTCATCCGACATCGAAAACACCGCCCTTTTTATATCCGAAGTGTCCTGATTTATTCTCGCCCCCTCATAAAGCCCCGCTTCCGCAAGGGTCCCTCTGATGTCCTGCTCACTGATGCTTTCATACCCCGTAACCTCTATTTCGGCCACAAACAGGCTCTGATAGAATATGAGGAATGCAAATATCCCTATGCCAATTATTGTTGTCTTGCGTTTCCATATATATTCCAAAGCAGGGACATAGCCTCCTGAGGAAACAGCTGCTATCCTGTATCTGCTGCCGGCCGCCTGCCTGAGTCTGTCAAGGTCAGAAGCCCTTATCACCGCTTCCGCTGCGGTGTCATCTGTGTATATAAGGTTTTTGAATCTGATGTGCTGCTTCATGCATACGGATATGAGTCTGTTTATCTCAAAGCCTTCAATCCGTACTGTTATCCTGTGTGCCAAAAAACTGTATTTTTTCCACCTCACCTGCAACCTGCACCCTTTCTTCTTCAATCTCCTGTATTTTAAGTCCGCTTCCGTTTACCGAAACAAATCTCCGCCCGCAGGAAACGGTAAGCTCGCTGTCTGAAAGCAGTATTATCTGCTTGACATTATCTATTATCACAGTGTTGCCGCCGTATAATATTCTCGGCAGATTCACATTGAAGTCAAAAACTATTTCATCAAGTATCGCGCCCATTAAACTCACCCCGCTTAATTTTATGCACTAAAAAACAGGATAGACTAATTTCTACCCTGTTTATATCTATGCAAGAAATTCTTCGATGACTTTGCGTACATCGTTTCCGTCTGCAACGCCTTTGACCTTGCCCATAACGGCTCCCATGAGCTTGCCCATGTTCTGCCTGCCGTTTTCGATGCCAAGATCCGCTGCGGTGGCTTTAACTATATCTCTGATCTCATCAGCGCTAAGCTGTGCAGGGAGATATTTCTGTAAAACCTCGATTTCCTGTTTATATGCATCTGCCAAATCCATTCTGCCGGCTTTCTCAAAATCAGAAAGTGCATCTTTTCTCATCTTTACCTGCTTGGCAAGTATCGCAATGATGCCTTCGTCATCAAGCTCTTTGCGGTTGTCTATCTCATACTGCTTGACCGCAGCACGAGCGAAACTTATTGTGTTTTTTCTGATTTCATCCTTTGCCTTCATGGCATCCTTGAAATCAGACATAAGCTGTTCTTTTAGTGACAATTCACTTCACCTCTAATCTGTACTGCTTTAGTATTTCTTAGCCTTTTTTCTTGCAGCTTCAGATTTCTTTTTTCTTTTTACGCTAGGCTTTTCGTAATGTTCTCTTTTTCTTACTTCTGCCATAACGCCATCTCTTGCGCAAGAACGCTTAAATCTTTTCAAAGCGCTTTCAAGACTTTCATTTTCTCTTACTATAACCTGTGCCATACCTGTTTCACCTCCTGACTTTAATAAATATCTGGCTGAATGGTTTGCATATAGCGTTATTATACTATCATTCACCCCAATTATCAAGGGGTTTTTTACATTTGTTTTTGCAATGCACAACGCCCTGTTCTCAATATTTACAGCAGCGATTTCAGAGCAAATACAAACAGGAGCCCATCTTGGATACAGGTGATAACACGCGGTTTAAATATTTATATCAAATAACCGCTTATCAGTCACATACCATGCGGTTATTTACTTCTTATGGTTATCCCTATCTGACAAGCCCTGCAATCCATAATCGCAATGATAATGATTGCACAGTCTGTCATTCAAGTTCCCCTTTCTGAATGAAGTTTCACCGCCGACTATTCTGCTGTCCTGTATATATTGCACAAAAT
>CAVJEY010000003.1:0-25803 GCA_963648745.1 Christensenellaceae bacterium Phil1 | reverse complement strand
AAAAAAAATGGCGGTTTTTGAAATTACGTTATATTGTTAAGTTACCACCACCAAACAATTCTCTCTTCAAAAACCACCATCACACACGTGCTTATGTTATCATAAATTTTTAATCCTGGCAACTGCATATTTCACTTTTTTAAGGTGTTTCAGATCATATCCGCATACTTTCCCGCCACTCCTTTTAACACCCGGACAGGATAATTCTTCTCAGGCACAGGCTTTGACGTTGCATAAAAAATACAGGCATTGATAAAAAGCTTTGGTTTTTTATCACCTGTATCGTCAGTCATGAGTTTGCGATTGCCCTGAGCAGTCTGCATCGCAAAAAATGCGGCTGATTTCTCAGCCGCACACTGTCTTGTGTATATTAGTACAGATTTGCAAAGATTTCTGCGATTTCTTCTTCGCTCAGGAACACATAGTTGTTGCCAAGAAGTCTCTGCTGATTGTCTACTGTTGATTTTGCAAACGGAGCAATCTGATCTTCTGTCATTCCGTATTCCTTTAACGGTTTCTTTTCGATAATCTTGCCTAAGAATTCATCTAATGCAGTGTATACATCAGCTTCGCTGCAGCCTAATACGTCTGCTAAAATCCTGTTAACGATTTCAATTTTGCCTTTAGGCTGTTTTCTCATATACATCTTGAATACTTCTGTGAAGCAGATGAAGTTTGCTTCGCCATGAGGAATATGGAAAGCGCCGCCGTGTGCATATGATAAGGCGTGAACTGCACCGCAGCCTGCATTACCAAAAGCAATACCTGCATAGTTTGAAGCAATCAGGAAATCCTTTAATAAAGGTTTTCTGTTTGCTGCTGTGTTGCCGCCTGCCGCAACAATTTTTTTGTATCCGTTCATAATCATTTCGATTGCTTTTAATGAATACATTTCTGTGAAAGGTGAAGCCTTTGGTGAAAGGAAGCTTTCTACAGCATGGATCAAAGCATCTACTGATGAAGTAGCGAATACTTTGTCAGGAAGTCCCTGAAGTGATTCAGGAATAAGTACTGCGATGTCAGCGTAAGTCTGCTCGTCAGCAATACCTTTCTTTAAGTTAAGTGACGGAATTGAAGCTACCGCTACGTTTGTAACCTCTGAACCTGTACCGCAGGTTGTAGGAACAACAACCAGCTTTTTAACTCTCTTAGGAGCAACCTTACCTGTATAAAGGTCAGCAACCTTGTCAGGGATTTCACATGCTAAAACCTTGCAGCAGTCAACGATTGTACCGCCGCCAAAAGCTATGATTCTGTCATATTCATATTTGTCCATTTCTTTTTTCATAGCGTCCATCATCTCATCTGTAGGCTCGCCGGCACCGTATTTTTCCTGATAAATTACAGGCATATCTATACCAAGCGGCTTAACATACGGATCATACATCCACTGATTTGTTACAAGGATGTCTCCCTTGCCTAATTTGAATTCCTCGTTGAAATCCTTAAAAGTGTCGAAATAATGGATTGCAGGAACTACTCTTAATGCTTGCATTTTAATACCTCCGAAATTAATAAATAACTTTAACTTAACCTATATAATTAATATTCTACTTTGAACATTTTTTTGAAGCTTTCTTTGAGTTCATCTCTGAAATCAGGATGAGCTATGTCGATAAGAGCTCTTGCTCTGTCTCTTACTGTCTTGCCTTTGAGCTTGGCAATACCGTATTCTGTTACAACATAGTCAACATCATGTCTTGAAGTTGTAACAACCTGACCCTCGCCCAGAAGCGGAGTGATCTTTGAAAGCTTAGTGCCGTCTTTTTTTACTGTAATTGACGGCATTGCGATTATTGCTCTGCCGTTCTGACCCATGGCAGCGCCTCTTATGAAGTCAACCTGTCCGCCTACGCCAGAGAACTGTCTGTAGCCTATAGTGTCTGCCGCAACCTGTCCGTAGAAGTCGATGCCTATGCAGGCGTTGATGCTTACAACGTTAGGGTTCTTTGCAACTACCATAGGGTGGTTTACATAGTCAACAACTTTGAGAAGACAGTCTTCGTTGTGGTCAAGGAAGTCATATGTTTTCTTTGAACCCATAGCGAAGTTGAATACGAATTTACCTGTATCTATAGCTTTCCTGCTGTTGTCTATGGCGCCTGCCTCATAAAGCACGATAGGTCCGTCACCGAGCATTTCTGAATGTATGCCCAGATGTTTTTTGTTTTTAAGCTGGTGGCATACCGCATCAGGAATAGCTCCGATACCAAGCTGCAGAGTATCTCCGTCGTTGATAAGCTCTGCACAGTTCTTGCCTATAGCTTCTTCTACAGGTCCGATTTTTGCAGGCGGAAGCTCTACAAGCGGAGTATCAGCAAGAACAAACGCGTCAATCTGCTCTACATCAAATACAGCATCGCCGTATGTAAAAGGCATATTCTTGTTAACCTGCGCAAGTACCACTTTTGCCGACTCTACCGCCTGAACAGTATAGTCAGCTGATACGCCTGCCGAAACTTTACCGTTTTCATCAGGTGGAGTTACCATTATCATAGCTACGTCAACTTTGATATCGCCGGTTCTCATAAGCATCGGAATCTCATGGAAAAACATAGGCGTGAAATCACCGTTGCCCGCTTCTATGCATTTTCTTGTGTTGCCGCTTGCAAACCATACGTTTGTATGGAAGTTCTCAGCATATTCAGGATTTGTGTATCCGCCTGAACCGTGGCTTACCATATGTGAAATCTCCACATTCCTGTATGCCGCGTGGTTTGCAACCATAGCGTCTACAAGTGCAGGGGGTTCACCTATGCAATGTGCAAGCACAACCTTGTCGCCTGAATGAATCATTTTTACGGCGTCTTCTGCTGACATTATTTTGCTTTCATAATATTCTTTCCAACCCATTTATTGTGTCCTCCTATTTTATATATATACCTACAAGCCGCTCTGCAGCTCGTTTATAATCTTCTCTATTTGCTCTGCCGCCCACATTTTTCTGATTTTGCCTGACCAGCTGAACTGGTCATAGCCTGCACAGCAGTTGGTACAGCCTCCTATAATAAGAAGGTCATCATACTGCCTGCCTTCCTGTGTTATCTCAAACTCGATATCGCTGTTTTTAAGTCTGTTTTTTATCTGATTCAGTGCCTCTCCCCTGTCGTATCTGGGATTGCAGCCGCCGCAAAATCTAACACCGCATTTCATATGTCAAATTTTTCCTTTTAACTAGAATACAGGGAACGGAGCAATCTCCGTCCCCTTAAATCCCCGAAATTATTTAATTCCGATTATAGCCTTGGCTAATTCTTTCTTTGCAGGAAGGTTACCCTGTCTTGCAATCATAATTCTCTGAGCCTGTGGTGAACCTGCACCGTGTAATGACTCTGTTCTGTATCCAACTGCTGATGAACCTAAGCAGATGTTCTCTAAGAATCTGAGAACTCTCATTCTTTCTTCAGTTGTGCAAGCCGGTGAACCTGCAAAGAACTTATTGCAGATTTCTCCGATTGTTTCGCCGTTTCTGCCTACCTTGAGGTCTGACTTGAAGTCTTTTTCTGACGGCATTGTTACCATTAATCCGCCTGCGATATCCTCAGCAAGTCTTACGATTTCGTAAGGGTATCTTGTTACGTTCTGCTTACATACGTTTGCAAGAAGAAGGTCGATCTGATAGTTACCTGCTTCTGTAGGATATCCTTCAGCTGAGCAGGCGATACCGCAGCAGTATAATGTTTCGTTAAGGTGAGTCATTTCGATGAGCTTATCCTTAATGTGTGAAGCCTTCTGTGCTCCGTTGTAGTCAGCAGCAAGTGCAGCAGCGCCTATGATAACATCGCCAACACCAACTTTGCATCCGCCGTATGACTGTCTGTGATATCCTGCGAATCTCTCTACGAGCATTCCTGCGAATTCAAATTCTTCACATAAGAAGATGCAGTCATTAGGAATGAATACGTTATCAAATACTACCAATGCTTCCTGTCCGCCGAATTTCTTGTTTCCAAGGTCAACATCAGCGCCATCTTCTAATTTTCTTGTGTCGCATGACTGTCTTCCGTAAATCATGAACATACCTTCTGCATCTGAAGGACATGCAAATGATACTGCATAAGCCTTGTCATCTTCGCCCATAGCCTGTGTAGGCATTACGATGTGCCAGTGTGAGTTGATTGTACCTGTCTGGTGAGCTTTAGCTCCTCTTACTACGATACCGTCTTCTCTCTTCTCTACGATATGTACGAAAAGATCAGGATCCTTCTGAAGGTGAGGTGCAAGTCCTCTGTCTCCCTTAGGGTCAGTCATAGCTCCGTCTACTACTAAGTCTTCGTTCTGTACTTTAGTTAAGAACTTCTTGAAGTTTTCGTGGTAGTGAGTTCCGTATTTCTTGTCAACTTCAAAAGTTGTTGAGAATACAGCGTTGAATGCGTCCATGCCTACGCATCTCTGGAAACATGAAGCTGTCTTCTGTCCGCAGAGTCTCTGCATTTTAACTTTTTTTCTGAGGTCATCAGTGCTCTGATGTAAATGACAGAATCTGTTAACGGTTTCACCTGTAAGGTTTGATTTGGCAGTCATAAGATCAGCATACTGAGGATCCTGTGCAAGATCGTAAGTTATCTTAACGCAGTCGATTGAAGGTTTAATGATCGGATGATCAACCCAGTTTTCAATCTTTTCACCAAACATGTAGACTCTTGTCTTCATTTTTCTCAAGCTCTCGATATACTGTTCGCCTGTCATTAGCATAATAAAATCACTCCTTTTTATATTTTAGAACAAATCCATCTCCTTATTGATCAGCAAATGTTCATTCAAAACTAAATCTCATGGTTAAGGATTTTTCTGGCCATATCCAGCAGATCCTCGCTTACTGTCGTATCCAGCCTGACATCCTTAATCCCGCTGCACTCGCTCATTACAGCATCTCTTACCACCTGCTCCAGAGTATCCTGTGCCGATGGGCACTGTGCGCAGGCTCCCGTAAATCTGATATAGGCAATGCCGTCCTCTATTGCCGTAAGCATTGCTCCGCCGTAATGTCCGGCAAGTATCGGGTCTACTTTTTCTTTGAGTATTTTTTTAATTGTGTCTTCCATTTTGTTCTCCTCAAAGCATTAATTGCAGAGATACCTCTACAACCTAAATTATACATAACCTCAACGCTATTTTCAAGTGTACTTATTCTATTTTTTTGTCTAAAATGTGGACTTAATTGCGGTGATTTCCAGTTACCGTATGTAAATCTGCAAAATATGTGATATTCATCAAAAAAAAAATTAACATATTTTTTCACAGAAATGAGTTGTGACCGGAATGCAGCTGTCAGCACAAAAAAAGAAAGTATACAGAAATATCTACAAAACGATATCTCCGTATACTATAAAAAATGAAGGTCTGCGCATACTGTACCTGCAGCATAGACCTTCTTATAGTAAGCTGGGGACGAACCTGACGCTTGTGGACATCGTGTAAGAACCGGCAGCACTATCCAGTGTCAGCCATGCGGTGGTGACTGACACCGGAGGCTCGCCAACTTGTTGCTAAACAGTTCACTTGCGCATATTCCTCTTTTCTTTGTAATCCGGCATAGGGGTTACAACAGCAAAGCCTACCTGTTTTTTACGGCAGCAAAGCCTCTCTCAAGATCCTCAATTATATCATCAATATGCTCTGTGCCTATTGAAAGTCTGATAGTATTAGGTCTGATTCCCTGATCTGCAAGCTCCTCATCGCTAAGCTGCGAATGAGTTGTTGTCGCAGGATGAATAACAAGGCTTTTGACATCTGCCACGTTTGCAAGCAGTGAGAAAATCTTAAGGTTATCAATAAATTTATGAGCTTCCTCCTGTCCGCCTTTAATCTCAAATGTGAAAATCGACGCTCCGCCGTTCGGGAAATATCTGCTGTAAAGCTCGTGTTCCGGGTGATTCGGAAGCGACGGGTGATTAACATGCTCAACCTGCGGGTGCTCCGACAGATATTTTACAACCTTTGCAGTGTTCTCAACATGACGGTCAAGTCTTAATGACAGTGTCTCCACTCCCTGAAGCAGCAGGAATGCGTTAAACGGAGAAATAGTGGCTCCCGTGTCACGAAGAAGTATCGCTCTGATATATGTGACAAATGCTGCGGGGCCTGCCGCATCAACAAACGAAACACCATGATAGCTTGGGTTTGGATCTGCTATTGCAGAGTATCTGCCTGATTTTTTCCAGTCAAACCTGCCTGAGTCAACGATGATTCCTCCAAGTGTAGTGCCGTGTCCGCCTATGAACTTGGTTGCCGAATGCACCACAATATCCGCACCGTGCTCTACAGGCCTGATAAGATAAGGTGTGCCGAAGGTATTGTCGACAACCAGAGGCAGATTATATTTATGTGCAATCTCAGCAACCGCATCAATATCCGGAATATCACTGTTTGGATTGCCCAATGTTTCAAGATAAATTGCGCGGGTATCTTCCTTTATCGCGTTTTCTATTTCTTCGAGATTATGCGCATCCACAAAAGTTGTCGTTATTCCATAGCCCGGAAGTGTATGTGCCAGCAGATTGTATGTGCCGCCGTAAATAGTTTTCTGAGCGACAATATGTCCGCCTCCGGCTGCAAGGGCCTGAATCGTATATGTGATTGCCGCAGCTCCCGAAGCAAGCGCAAGAGCCGCAACGCCGCCCTCTAAGGCTGCAATTCTTTTTTCCAGCACATCCTGTGTGGAGTTTGTAAGACGTCCGTATATATTGCCCGCATCCGCAAGTCCGAAACGCGCTGCAGCGTGTGCCGAATTTTTAAATACATATGATGTAGTCTGATAAATAGGTACTGCTCTCGCATCAGTCGCCGGATCCGGCTGTTCCTGACCAACGTGTAACTGTAATGTTTCAAATCTATATTCACTCATTTTTTGTCCTCTTTTCTTCTGTATTATTCTAACCTTATTCCTGTGTTTTATCGAATCCGAGCGAAAAAAAACGGGCTGCATTTTCAAAGCTCCCGGACAGATGGCAATTCAGTGTAATATTCAGGCACAATGCAGCTCAAAGCACCTGACCATACAGCAAGCCCGGGAGAAAAACATTCGACAGTAACACATGGCAATATTACAGATATATTTTCTCATTGCATTGTCCTCCTTTCCTAAAAATCACTGCTCAAATTCTATGACCCTATGATACATTCTTTTACCTACCTTGTCAATAGGTAAATAAAAAATTTTTTGATTTTTTGTTTGAAGCAAACAAAAAGCACATACTGACAGCATTCAGCATATGCTCCGGTACCATATCAGTCCTAATATTCAGCAGCGAGTCCGAATATTTCTCTGACCTTCTGCCGCTCCTCATCTTTGTTTTCAAAGGTGCATATCGATTCGGGGATTCCGCTGTGCTCTGTAAAAAGCTCTCTCTCACGCACTGCAAAAAACTCTCCGCCTATATACTGCGATACCTTTGCTGTTTTGTTGAATTTGGAGCCTTCGTGGTGTATTGCCATATACAGTGCCTGTATATAGTCAAGATCTATATTGGGGTTCTCGGTAAATCCCAGTTTTTTTCTCCATTCGGTTCCCGGCCTTAGCTGCCACAGCACCCAGCCGAAGAAATCATCTTTTTCAAGCCTGTAGTCACATACTCCGTCATTCTGCACAAGACCGTTTTCAAGCTTCAGCGGTATTCTGTGATGCTCATAGTTTACTCCCACATCTGTTATGTATGAAACGCCGTCGATATCAACCCCTATAACCCTGTGACCTGTTGTCTGCACCGGGTTTGCTCTGGCTATAATCCGGGAGTTGTAGCTTACTGTATCATATCCGAGGCTTTCGAGAAGCCAGTTGTACAGAGTGTTGGTTTCAGAGCAGACTCCTCCTCTCCCGTTTAATATTATTTTTTCAAACAGATGCTCTCTGTCGAGAGAAATCTCTCTGCCTGCCAGTATGTCAAGATTTTCATACGGAATATGACTCACATTGGCAAACTGCAGCTTCGTCAGGTTCTCAAGATCAGCCGCATCGGGTCTGTCCGCTTCAATTCTCTCAAGATACTGCGAAATCTGTTTTTCTGTCATCGCAGGTCCGTTCAGTTCTCTGTATATTTTTCTGTCCATTACAGTTTCTCCTCTTCATTTTCTGATCTGTTACGGCGAATCAGCCCTTTGAATTCATCTGCCTGTGTAATCAGGAATGCTCCAAACATCAGTATGCAGCCTGCAAGCTCTCTTGCAGACATGGTCTCCTGCAGCACCAGCGCTCCGAATATGGCCGAGAATACGGCCTCAAGACTCATAATAATGGCCGCAACCGAAGCCTGCACATATCTCTGCCCTATTATCTGCAGCGTAAATGCCGCGCTCACCTCAAGTATCGCCGTATAAAGTATCGGTATGCTGCAGTCTAAGACCGCTCCGAAATCAATGGTTTCAAACGGCAGCGCAGCTGCTCCCGACAGAACTCCCGCCAGCAGGAACTGCAGACACGAGAGCTTGACAGGATCTGTCCTCTCTGCGAAGTAATCTATCAGAAGTATCTGCACCGAATAAGCAAATGCGCAGCCGATGACAAGGCTGTCACCCATACCTATTGAAAATCCGTCGGTGATGCACAAAAGATAAAGCCCCACGCTCGCTGCGGCAACACCTCCCCAGACAGCAGGACTTACCTTTCGTTTGAGGAATATAAGGATTATCGGCACTATGACAATATCAAGCGATGTTATAAATCCCGCCTTGCCGGCAGTTGTATATACTATTCCCATCTGCTGAAGCGAGCCTGCCACGAAATTGGCAAGTCCGCACAGAATACTGCCCTTTAGCAGCATCCTGTCCTTAAACTGCGTAATACTCTCGTTTCGTTTCTTTTTGATCATATCGCAGATATATATTACAGGCAGCAGAGCCAGCGCTCCCAGTGTGAATCTGAAAAAACCGAAGGTAAGCGGACCGATAAAGTCCATACCCATTTTTTGAAACACAAAAGCGGAGCCCCATATCAGCGCCGCAAGAAAAAGACAAAGTTCACCTTTAGCTTTAGCCATAAAAACCTCCCTGACACGTGCTTTGTATATTTTATCATTTATCGGCTGTAATTTCTATCGTTAACTGTAACAAACACAATTTTTCTGATATAATTAGTTATCACACCATCAGGAGATTACAGATGAATTTTGAAGTTTCACTTGCAAAATGCACAGGCTATAACGATAAAGAGGTCGAAGCCGCACTGCGAAAGGCAATCAGTGCCGTAACGGATCTTGACTATATCAGACAAGGCACCAGAGTGGTTATAAAGCCCAATCTGGTATCGTTTCTGTCACCTGACAGGGCGGCAACATCTCACCCTGTCGTCCTCAATGCTCTTATCAGAATACTTAACGAAAGGGGCGCAGATATAACTGTAGGCGACAGTCCCGGAGGGCTTTTTAACTCTACATATGTAAACAGAGTCTACAGGGCTACCGGCATGAACGGTATCGAGGGAGCCGTGCTTAACAGAAATTTCTCACAGTCTGTGCATCATTCAGACAGCGCCCTGCGCGCAAAGGAGTTTGCATATACCTCATATCTTGATGATGCTGACGTTATCATCAATCTGTGCAAGCTCAAAACGCACGGCATGATGGGAATGTCCAATGCGGTGAAAAATATGTTCGGCATAATTCCGGGGACAGTCAAGCCCGAGTTTCATTTCAGATTCCCAAACCACAATGATTTTGCCGATATGCTTATCGACCTTAACGAAAGCTTCAGACCCGCCTTGTGCATATGCGATGCGGTGACGGGAATGGAGGGCAACGGCCCCACCTCCGGCACGCCCAGAGATATAGGGCTTATTGCAGCATCGGAAAACCCGTATAAGCTGGATCTTGTATGCGCAAAGATTATAGGGCTTGAAAAGGACAATGTACCTACCCTAAAACGCGCCTTTGAACGCGGGCTTGCGCCGGAAAATGCCATGCAGGTAACAACAGATACCGATATTGACAAATTTATCATAAATGATTTTGAGCTGATACCCCGCAAAAGCATCACTTTTAACGATGCAGGCGGCAGCCTGATGGCAGGCCTAATCAGAAAATGTATGTGTTCAAAGCCTGCTCTTTCAAAACAAAAATGCACAGGCTGCGGAGAATGTTTCAGAATATGCCCCGCAAATGCAATAGAGATTAAAAACAGCCTGCCTGTAATAGACAGAAGCAGATGCATATACTGCTTCTGCTGTCAGGAGTTCTGCCCAAAAGGAGCTATGAGGGTAAAACGCCCGGCAGCAGCAAGGCTGCTTGGCAAATAGATTTACAGGGAGGCAGATCACCTCCCTGTTTTACAGACACATTGTCATATATGACGGGATATATACTATTTTCCCGTCTGCTTTGAAATTTTTGGTATGAATCACATATGCCTTATCTGTTCTCTCAGTGAATTTGTCTAAAAATTTATCCATTGACCGAATGCTGTAACTGCGCGATGATTTAACCTCTATAGGATAAATTCTGAAATTTGTTTTGCTTTTGTTTGATATGATAAAATCTATCTCTATATCGTTTCGATGCTTCTCCCTATTGTAGCTTGTATAAAAAAACAGTTTGTGTCCGTTGCTTACAAGCTCCTGCGCAACCGCATTTTCGTGAAACATTCCCTCGTTAACAGAAAGCTCGCCCATTATCAGCTGTCTGTAAAGAGCTTCTTTTTCGAGCTCTGTTTCACTGAAGGTATGACTTATCAGAAGTCCTGTATCTGCCATATAGCATTTGACATATGAGCGGTCTTCGTTCAGAGATAATCCCACATTTGGATCGTTACATCTGAAACATTCATTTGCAATCATTGAATCGCTTAGCCAGAAAAATGTATCGTGATAGCTGTCAAAGGTTGAATTTTTCTCCACATCAGAAAGCACAACACGTTTTTCGTGTCTTGACAGAAAAGCCGGAATCTGATCAAATATTGCAATCACCTTTGATTTATATCTGCTTTCTATCTTCATAATATCTTCCCGGTACAATGACAGAATATCCCGTTTTTCTTCATCGGATTTTGCAAAGCTTCTGTTGTTTTCAAGATATGAAACAATGCTCTGCGGCATACCGCCCACTACAAGGAACTGCCTGAACAGCAGCATTGCTTTTTTGTGCAGAGCTTCCGCCGGTGCAGTCATGCTGTCAAAGCACTGCCTTATATATTCGACCAGTTTTTCTTCACCCATGGCCCAGCAGAATTCTTCAAAACTGAGCGGATACATATTAAGTTTTCGTTCTTCGGACGGAATAGTAATATCTCTGACATTCTCTTTTATTGATATCAGTGAGCCGGTTTCTATATAATCAAATCTGCCGTCTGAAACCAGTTTTTTAATTGACTGCCTGGCTTTTGGAAACCTCTGTATCTCATCGAATATAATAAGGCTTTCGCCGGGGTACAGATCAACATTGTATTCTGTTGAAATAAGCATAAAAAAAGTGTCAAGATCATTGAGATAATTATTAAAGGCGTCCTCTACAATCTCACCTATATCATTGAAATCTATTACAACAAAGCTTTTGTATTCGTTTTTGCCAAACTCCTGTGTTATTGTAGATTTGCCTATACGCCTGGCGCCCTCTATAAGAAGGGCTTTTTTGCCGCCGGAAGATGTTTTCCATTCAAGCATCTTCTGATATATTTTTCTTTTGAATATCATATCCGCACCTCTTTTCAAGCCCAGTATATCATTATTTTCAATAATGCGCAAGGTTGTATTCACCCGTTTTATATATAGTGCGCAGGTATATATTATGTTAAAACCCATATAGTGCGCAGAGTTCAGGCCCCTAATACGGAGATTTGTTTTTGATTTCCTCCGCCTCTTCCCGAGTTATCTTATGACATTTCACCATTCTTTTCAAAACTACGGACATTCTTTTTTCGGCAAGCTCTATATTGTCATCGGGAGAATAGTTTGACGGAGCATTGGGAAGCCCCGCAAGCATTACTGCCTCATAGTCATCAAGCTGCGCGGGAGTTTTGCCGAAGTATCCCATTGCGGCATCATAAATCCCGTAATATCCGCTGCCGAAATATATGGAGTTTACATACATCTCAAATATCTGTTTTTTGCTGTACTGCCGCTCTATGGCAAAAGCTGCAAAGGCATCTGCAAATTTGCGCTCTATCTTTTTGTCCTGTGTGAACAGTTCATTTTTGGCAAGCTGCTGTGATATTGTACTGCCTCCCTCCACAAATGCCATGGCTGCTATGTCGTTGAACGCGGCTCTTGCTATGGCAAGAGGGTCTATGCCCTTGTGTCTGAAAAACCGTTTGTCCTCCGCCGCTATCACCGCATCTATATAAATCTGCGGCAGATTTTCGTATTCTGTGAAATGCTCATCTGAACATATTTGCTCTGCAATACTGCTTATCGGCGTCTTTGAAACCGCTTCTTCATACATCCTGTAGCCTCTGTATCCGTAAAACACCGCTGCGATTATGCAGACAATAAGGGCAAGGGAAATCAGCCTGCATATGAATTTTTTAATCTTCTCTGCAAACATATACCCTCACCCCTTTCGTCCGTGTTTTTAATATTTATCTTCTGACTATGCTGTAATATGTTCTGGATGTCCACAGATACACCAGCATATAAATTATCGCAAAGCATGCAAATGTGGCAACTGTGCATACTGTAAACAGCGCAACATTAGTCATACTGAAGGCTGCAAGTATTCTCCTTATCATAGGGAATGCAAATGCCACATGCATTGCCGCTGCCGCCAGAGGAAGGAAGAACACAATAAGCACCTGCGAGCGTATTGTCTGCCTGACCTCTGCTTCTGTCATTCCCACCTTCTGCATTATATCAAATCTTTTTCTGTCGTCATACCCCTCGGAAACCTGTTTGTAGTATATAATCATAACAGTTGCAAAGATAAATACAACTCCCAAAAATATACCCAGAAATAAAAACGCTCCGTAAAAAGAAAACTCACTGCCGTCTGCCTGTCTGCTTTCGAAAATCAGAAATCCGGAATCAGGGGTTCCCTCATCACCTGTTTCGGCCTGCGCTCTGTCAACAAATTCATTGTAAAATTCTATTTTTTCATCATCCGTACCGTCAAGATTTATATACACACCGCCGTTTATATATCCTTCCCCGTTTACAAGCTTCCCATAGGCTGTCAGCATGGATTCCATGCTCTGTCTGCTGTCAGTCACAATGCCGCAGCACATAGTCCACGATCCTGAAATGGCCGCTTTGGGAAATTCTTTTATTTCTGCAGCACTGTACTCATCTCCCATTATCTCCACCTTATCGCCAAAGTCCTCTTTTTCACTGTATATCAGCACTTCGCCTTTTTTGAGCTGCACATTCTGCCCTGTAATCCTGTTGTAGTCAGGCAGCGCTATAACGCTGACATTGACAATGCTGCCTCCTGATGCCCCGCCATATGCAATATCTGCAGTTACCTCCAGCTCATCACCCTCTCTTGCCGCCATAAAGCTGAGCCGGTCGAAAGAATAAATCTCTTTAATCGCAGCATCCTGATTTTCGGCAGTTTCAAAAGCTGCCTCAGTCAGTCTGTTTTCTGTACTGTCGCTGCCCGGATAATATCTTATGTTGATATCACACGGATAGGTTCTGTCTATAATATCGCCTACTCCCGCATAAAGGCAGATTGTAGTCGATACCGTAACCAGCACCATGGTTGACAGAATACATATGCTGGCAAGCCCTGCGGCGTTTCGTTTCATTCTGTAGAGCATACCCGAAACTGTGGCAAAGTGTCTTGTCTGATAGTAATACCGTTTGTTTTTTTTGAGTCCTTTGAGCAATATTATGCTGAATGCCGTAAACATCAGATAGGTTCCGATTATTACACATATAACCGCCACAAAAAACAGCTTTACGGCCGAAACCACGTCGCCTGTCATAACAGACATAATATATCCTGCCGCAAGGAATATAACTCCAAGCACCGCAAGCACCCATTTTGACTTCGGCTCGCGTTCTCCCTCGCTGCCGCCTCTAAGCAGCACAGCAGGCTGCGCCACCCTGACGGTCCCTATGTTCATAAGCAGCACCAGCAGGAAAAACACTGCAAATATTGCCGCTGTAAACACCGGCACCGCAAACGAAATATCCATACTGAAGCTGATTTCACCGCCTAATATCTTCATCAGAATCAGCTGCATCAGCTTTGAAAAAACAGCTCCGAATACAAGTCCCGCGCCGATTGATATTACTGCGGTATATGTGCTCTCCCAGAAAAGCACCTTTGAAATATGGCGTTTTTCCATCCCCAGCACGTTGTAGAGCCCGAATTCTTTTTTTCTCTGCTTCATCAGCAGACTGTTTATATACACAAGTATTATCAGTGAAAAAATCGCAATTACTATGCAGCCGAACTTCAGCGCTGCCGCAACCGACTGTCCGCTTTCGAGTGTTTTTAATCCCCTGTCACCCTGAAGCAGTATCATAATACACATCATCATCACCGTTACTGTGCAGGCTATAAGGTAGGGACCGTAAAGCTGCCCGTTCTTTTTGAGATTACCTGCAGCAAGACGCATATAAAGGCCTTTACTCATCGCGCTCACCACCCTTTGCAAGCACCGTCAGGGTATCCGATATTTTCTGATACATCTGTTCATTGCTGCCTGTACCTTTGTATATCTGATGAAAAACTCTGCCGTCTTTGATAAACAGCACTCTGCCTGCGTTTGACGCTGCCTTGACGGAATGGGTTACCATTATTATTGTCTGCCCGTCATTGTTTATTGATGAAAACAGAGCCAGAAGCTCATCTGAGGATCTGGAGTCAAGAGCTCCCGTAGGCTCGTCTGCCAGAATAAGCTGCGGGTCTGTTATTACGGCTCTTGCAACTGCCGCCCTCTGCTTCTGTCCGCCCGACACCTCGTACGGATATTTTGACAGGATATCCGATATTCCAAGTTTCCTTACAACCGGTGCAAGTCTTTTGTCCATCTCGTGATACTGTCTGCCTGCCAGCACCAGCGGAAGCAGTATATTGTCCTTAATCGAGAAATTGTCAAGCAGGTTGAACTCCTGAAACACAAATCCCAGATGTTCCCTCCTGAATTTTGCAATCTCAGCTTCTTTTATCTCCGAAAATTTCCTGCCGTCAAGATACACCTCGCCATCAGTGGGCTTGTCCAGCGCCGCAATTATATTAAGCAGCGTGGTCTTGCCTGAGCCTGATTCGCCCATTACAGCAACATATTCTCCCGCCTCAACGGAAAACGACACGTCGGACAGCGCCTGCACCCTGTTGCTGCCAAACCTTGCGGTATATATTTTTTTAACATTATTAACCTCTAAAACAGCCATTTTGTTTCCTCCTGATTTTTAGTATACCCGTATTATATACAAAAAGGAAATGCCCAGCCATCTTTATGGCTTACATTTCCCGCGCTTAATCTTACATTTATGTAAGATTGCCTGTTATATTTACTCTGAATCGTTGTCCGCCCCGGCTCTGATACATAAAAGCACTATTGTCGCCGCCATAGCCGCCATATATAAAGCGACTGCGGCCCCCATGCCATCTGCAGTCTGCCTGTATTCTCTGACTGTAGCCCACAATGCAAAAACAGAGGTTTCAAGCTCTATCAGATACACCATAAGTCTGATATCCGCATATACCCTGTCTGAATTGTTTTCGTTTACCTCAAAAGGCATATTCCAGTGCTGCGGTCTGACAAAATGCACAACACAGCTTATCAGAGCAAGGCAGAAAAGTATAATTGCAGGGAGTATGAAAAGCGTTGCAGGAGAGCCGTATTCATCGGGATTTCCCTGCACATCGTAATGCAGAGCAATCTGGTCCGGCAGAATTTTCATCCCATATGCCGCGGCTGCAAAGGCTGCCGCCATCACTATCCACGCTAAAGCCTCAACAAATCCCCATTTTTTCATAATCGCAGGCAAACTCCTTTTTAGAACATCATCGACATCATCTGCTCTCTGGCAACCGCATCAAGTATATCGTCTATGGTAATGCCGATAACTCTTGAAACATCATAGGCAATGCCTGAGTCCATATTTACAATCTGAATGGGATCGTGTATCCAGCAGTCGATATCCCATGTGTTGACCTCTGTTTTTTCGAGGATTTCATCCCGTTTCTCCGCAAGAAGCGCGCTGAGCTCCTGAACTGTCATAGGCTCCTTCTCCTCGGTCATCTCTTTGAGTCTTTTGAGGGCTATGCTTATCCACATGCGCGTGTGTTCATCAAGTGTATCTGCCATATCCCATTTAGCTGAAATCGCAGAGCCTAAAACATTGATATTATCCACCCTGTCAATGACTCTGGCAAGGTCGTCCGTATCATCAAAGGCATTGCTGTCGTGGCACATAACTATGAATTTACGGCCTCCATCCGCGCCAAAACCCAGATTGAAGCAGGCATTGCCAAAGCCCGCCTCCTCCAAATCTTCTTTGGTGGTGCGTATATCAAGAAAATATTCTATATATTTCTCTGCGAAATCATATACCTGCTGTCTGTATTCCATATCTGTCCTCCAAGTTTAGTATATACCTATAATGTATTTGCACAGAATACCCCACATCGCGCTTACGGCAGGCGTCAGAATCCTGTCTGTAATGCCGAATACTATAAGAGCGAGGAGTATATAAAATCCGTAGTCGTAGATTTTGTGGTACCAGTCATATTTCCTCAGATCAAAAATCTGCGTGATGATTCCGAAGCCGTCAAGCGGCGGTACGGGAATCAGATTGAATATCATAAGCACCAGATTGATTACTGCAACCTGAACAAAAATTCTTATGAGTATATTGCCAAGATCGCTTCCCCCTATGCCTGCCGCAAACAGCAGCCTTATAAAAAAGGCAAATATGACGGCAATGATAAGGTTCATAACCACTCCTGCAAGCGATACAAGAAGCTCATCTCTTCTCCTGTGTTTGTAATAGGTCGGGTCTATCATTACAGGTATGCCCCAGCCAAAGCCGCAAAGCAGCAGCGCTATAAATCCCACAGGCTCTATATGCGCCAGCGGGTTTATGGTGAGTCTGCCCTGTATCTTGGGTGTGGGATCGCCCAGCCTGTATGATACAAAGCCATGGGCAAATTCATGGAATGAAAGTCCTACTATAATTCCCGGCAGCATTATCAGCATACTCGTAATCCATTCTCTTGGATTTGAAAATGCGCCGCTTCTGTAGTTCATATAAAGCATAATAGCCAGAATAACTATAAGTGACGGGTCAATTCTTCTCTTCAATGCTAAAACCTCTTTCGCTCAAATTTATAATATTCTATCACAAATCCGGCTCCTTTTAAATAGTATATATAAAAAAGAAAAGGTGATTTAATGTCCAGATATGTTTGTGTTGCAGTATACTGCGTCAGGCCCGGAGATACTCTGTATTCAATATCGGAGGAATTTGATGTGTCGGTAGAGCTGCTTATGAAAGCTAATCATATCAAAAATCCGTATAATCTCAGAATAGGTACGGAGCTTTGCATTCCGGGGCCTGCAGATGACAGCAAAACAGAATGTGCTGCGATTCATGTTGTGAAGCCCGGAGATACTCTGTATATGATTGCAAAGATGCACAAGGTTACTCTTGATGCGATAATGAAAGCGAATCCCGATGTCGATGTATACAATCTGACAGTCGGCACCAGGCTTTGTATTCCCTCCTGCTAAAACTTCAAAATCCCCCGAAAATCTCTACATAGACTTCGGGGGATTTTTCTGTATCTATAATATGTTTGTCAGAAGTCTTGCTATCGACTCCTTGAATCTGATAATCAGCGATCTCTGATTGTAAAGCTCCTGCGTAAGCTGATGACACAGTGTGATATCATTTTCAAATGCCGATTCCATTTTACAGGCAATATCTCTGTCATATATAACCGCATTGGATTCAAAGTTAAGAGAAAAGCTTCTCTTGTCAAAGTTGGCAGAGCCGACGCTTGCAACCTGACTGTCAACAACAAGAGTTTTGGCGTGCAGAAATCCGTTGTCATATATATAGACTTTAACTCCTGATCGTATCAGCTCACCCACATAAGAATAGGTTGCCCAGTATACAAATATATGATCCGGCATACATGGTATCATAACTCTCACATCTATGCCCGAAAGAGCTGCAACCTTGAGCGACTCTATAATGCTGGCATCAGGCACAAAATACGGTGTCTGAAGATATATGTTCTTCTTTGCGGACACAATCATCTTCATATATGCCCTCTTGACCTCCTGTCTCCCGTTGTCCGGACCTGACGTCACTATCTGTATGCCTGTGGTACCCGCCTGCTCCTGATCCTCGTGAAATATTGAAGAAAAGTCCAGGTTCTCTTTTGAGGCAAACCGCCAGTCAAGTATGAATCTGGCGTTGATGTCGCGAACCGCTCCGCCTCTGATTTTGACATGGGTATCTCTCCAGTATCCGAATTTCTCTTTGAGGCCAAGATATTCTCTGGCAATATTAAATCCGCCTATGTAGCCTATACTGTTGTCTATGACAACCAGCTTGCGGTGGTTTCTGTAGTTAAGCCTCATAAGGAATATCTTCATCTTTGGTCTGAAAAAAAACGCACATCTGGCTCCTGCATCTATAAGGGGCTGTATTCTTCTGTTTGTAATCTGTCTGCAGCCCAGGGCATCCATGAGAAGCCTCACCTCAACACCTTCCTTTGCTTTTTCTTCGAGGGCTTTGAGAAGTCTCAGCCCCACCTTGTCCCATTTGATGATATAGTACTCTATATTGATGCTTTTTTGAGCGTTTCTGATGTCTGCAAGCAGGCTTTCAAATTTTTCTCTGCCGTCCGTAAAAAGCTCCACCGAATTGTTTTGTGTAAAATATGCGCTGTCATATCTCTGGTTGAGCCTGATCATATCCTTCCAGTCATCAGCCTCACTGTTTACAAATTCATAGTTTCCCGTCGATATTGCATCCATCTGTTTTTTGAGTGAGGAGCTGACGAATTTCTCCTCATCGGGATTAAGCCGGAATATCTGTTTTCTTGCTATATTCTGCGAAAAAATCATATACAGGATAAGTCCCACTACCGGCAGGAATGTAAGTACCAGTACCCACGCAAGAGTGGATTCCGGGTTTTTTCTTTCCATAAAGATTATGGCTATAATGATAAGAATATTTACTGCTGCGATGGCTGTCGCCAGCCCTGTCATTGATTCAAACGGTGTTAATAATACAATCATAAATCTCTCTGCTTTCCTTTTGATAATTAAGTCTATCACGATATGATGCTCTTGTCAAAAGGCATCTGCATGATTATAATATATTTGAGGAAAATCATATGAAAAAAACAAGCTATGTATATATTTTAAGATGTTCTGACGGCACCCTTTATACCGGCTGGACAACTGATCTTGAAGCCAGAATAAACACCCACAACAGCGGCAGCGGAGCCAAATATACAAGGTGCCGCCGCCCGGTCAGCCTTGCCTACTATGAAGAGGTTTCCGACAGGTCCGCTGCATTAAAAAGAGAGGCAGCCATCAAAAAACTGCCCCGAAACAAAAAGCTTGAGCTTATAAGCTCTGCTCCCGCCCGTTTGTATACGGATTGACATGCACCATGCAGTGCTTGACATCCGGAAAGTTTTTTTCAATCTCACTGTGCACGCGCTCGGCTATGCTGTGCGCATCATAAAGACTGAGACTTCCGTCTGCGGATATCTCCACATCAGTATATATCTTTGCTCCGAAAATTCTTGTCTTAATATCATCGACCGCCAGCACGCCATCCTGCTCCATTACAACAGTTTTCATTTTTTCAAGCGTCTCATCGTCGCAGGCCTTGTCCGTAAGCTTTCCCACAGCCTCTCTGAATATATCAACCGTAACCTTTAATATCATCACGCAGATTATAAGGCTGGCAATCGGGTCAAGCACAGGAAGCCCCAGCCTTGCGCCAAGGATTCCGGCAAAGCTGCCCACCGAGGACATCGCATCTGATCTGTGATGCCACGCCTCTGCCATAAGCGCGCTTGAATTTATTTTTTTTGCTCCGTTTCTGGTATACCAGAACATAGCTTCCTTTGATACTATTGAAACAATAGCTGCAATAAGAGCTATAAGGCCCGGTGTTTCAATGCTGCTGTAATCTCCGCTGAAAACAGTTTTTAACCCTGAATATCCGATACCGATTCCGACAGCGCACAGCACCACAGAAAGTATAATTGCCGCAATACATTCTATTCTCTCATGTCCGTACCTGTGGTCGTGATCCGAATCTCTGCCTGCTATCCTGACTCCTGCAATAACCACAATACTGCTGAACACGTCAGACAGCGAGTGTACGGCATCTGAAACCATAGCGGCTGATCTGCCGAAAATCCCTGCAAACAGCTTGAATGCAGCCAGCAGAACATTGCCCGCTCCGCTTACTGCAGATATCTCTACAGCAATCTGTTCATTTGTTTTTATTTTTTTCTCTCTCATAAACATCACCTGTCTATTTTATTCAGACTCCCCGAAGCAGTTTCACAAATCCAGTTAGGTCATAAAAAAACACATCTGAGGGACCTGTATCGTCCCGCAGATGTTAAACTATCTGTTGCATGAAGCCCGGCTTTTGCCTGACAGGGATATTGTAATATATTGTGCAGCCTGTGTCAACCGGAACTGAACCGATTTTCCTGCCGGAACTGAACCGATTTTCCTGCCGGATGCGATATTGGGAAGCAGTAATTCACCTCCGTATATCTTCACTTTTTTATTTGAGTTTTGCTGTTTTTTATTTCCCCTATTCCTGCTTCAAAAGCTTTACAGCCTTGTCAAGCTGATAATCCGTATCATCGTTCTTTTTGAGTTTTACCACATAATCCGGCTCAATGCCTTTTTTGTGAATCTCGTTACCGTCAGGTGACAGATACCGCATAACAGTAAGCTTCAGAGCAGAGCCGTCCTTAAATTTACAGGTATTCTGAATTATCCCTTTACCAAAGGTTTTGGTTCCCACTATTTTGCCGCCGTTGTTGTCCTTAACAGCAGCAGTAAGTATTTCTGAGGTGCTCGCCGTTGCGCCGTCCACCAGCAGCACATACGGAATATCTGTTTTGTCTTCGTCAGAATAGCTGTAGGTTTTGTTGCCTTTTTTGTCAACATAGCATACCAGAGTGCATTTGCCAAGAAGCTCGTCAGCAATATCAAGCCCCGCTTTTACGAGACCGCCGCCGTTGTTTCTGATATCTATAATCATACCATCAACCTTTGCAGTTTCCATTTTGCTCAAAGCTTTTTTGAAATCCTCCGAAGTCGTTTCTATGAATGAGGATATTCTGATATATCCTATATTATCCTTCCGGATTTCGCTTTTTACGCTCTCAATCTGTATGATATCTCTTACTATCGTAACTGTTTTTTCTTTGCCGTCTCTTTTGTATTTAAGTTTGAGACTGGTACCCTCATCGCCTCTTATGACTTCTACTATGTCGTTCATATCATCATAGCTTTTGCCGTCTACAGCCTCTATTATATCGCCAGCACGAAGCCCGGCCTTGTATGCCGGAGTATCATCTATCACACTTACTATCAGAAATTCCCCCTCATCGTCCTTTGTAAATGTAACTCCTATGCCTCCGAATTCTCCGCTTATGTCTGAGCTCCATTCTTCATATTTGTCACTTGACATATATGAAGAATACGGATCGTCAAGTGCCTCGACAAGACCGGAATATATGCCCTCCATCAGCTTGTCGTCATCTGTATCCGTATAATATTTCTCATCTATATAGCTGTATATCTGCTCAAGCTTGCTGTATTTGCTGTATATCTTGAGCATATCCTCATAACCTTCCGAATTTACTCTGATGAATCCGCCTGCACAGCTTGTTATTACCCACATGATAAGCATGCCTGCTATTATTCCCGCGATAAGAACTGCCGCGGTATACTGTCTCTTTTTCAAAACATCTCCTTTATTCCACACTGTTTATAATCATCTGAACCTCATGGGTTTTTCTCCATTTGTGCTCGTCAAGATAGCCTGTAACCGTAATCTCATTGTTTTCTTTAATTATATCTTTGTTTTCCTGCGCTCTGTTAAACAATACGCACCTGACATAATTGCCGTATATATCAAACACATTGAATCTCATATGTGTCTTGTCTGCACCCATATAGAATATATCTCTTACGACAACGTTTTTTACCGCAAACACCGGTTTTTTATTTTTGTGACCGAACGGCCCTATAAGCTGCACATCGTTAAAAAGCGCCAGATTTATCTGGTCCAGTGTAAGCTCCATATCAATGCTTGTTTCTTCTTCAAATATGGTGCTGTCTTCTTCAAGCATACGGGCCACAGCCTCATCAAGCCTTGAGGAAAGCTCCCTGAAATTATCATCCGACATGGTAAATCCGCAGGCCGCAGCGTGCCCGCCGAATTTTTCAAGATACTCCTCCTGCTCTTTCATTATGTCATAAAGATTGAGTCTGCTTACGCTTCTGCCTGTGCCTTTGAGCCCCTCTGCCGCAGGGGTCACGATGGCAACGGGTCTTTTATATCTGTCTTTGAGCTTGCCTGCAACTATACCTGTAATACCCTCATGGGCATCAAGGCATTTTATCATTATGAAGTTCCTGTTTTTGAGGTGCTTTTCGACTATGTCAACACATTTGCCATAAGCTTCATCCTGAACCCTTCGTCTTTCTTTGTTGCATCTGATAAGCTCCTCTGCCCCATTGTGTATGAGTCTGTTATCATCGGAAAGCAGCATCTCAACACACAAAGATGCATCTCTCATTCTGCCTGCCGCATTGAGATGAGGCACCAGTGTATATGCAATATTGTCAGCATCGATGGTTGCCGGCTTCAGAGCCATCATTTCAAACAGCTTCAGAAGCCCCTTGCGTCTGGTGTTGCGAAGAGCTTTCAGTCCGTATTTGACAAGAGTTCTGTTTTCGTCAACAAGCGGCACTATATCCCCTATAGTGCCTATTGCCACAAGATCAAGCACATCCTTGAGGAAGCTCTTGTCCTGTCCGCTTTTGCGCTGCAGCGCACATACCAGCTTGAAGGCGACACCGCAGCCTGCAAGATCCCTGAACGGATAGCCGCAGGCTTCCTGCTTGGGATTGATTATGAGACAGTCCGCCGCTCTTTCGTCTATATTATGATGGTCTGTAACAATAACCTCCAGACCCTGTTCCTTGGCATATTCAATTTCACTGTAGGATACACTGCCGCAGTCTACGGTCACAAGAAGCTCTGCGCCCTTTACCTTGATGTTATGTATAGCCTCGTTGTTAAGTCCGTAGCCCTCTACAAATCTTGACGGTATGTAATAAAACACATTGTCTGTCAGCTTGCGAAGCGACTGCATCAAAATTGCAACAGAAGTAATACCATCGGCATCATAATCACCGTATATGCATATTTTTTTGCCGTCCCTGATGCTGTCAAGAATTATATCCGTGGCTTTGTCCATATTAAGCATCAAAAAAGGGTCATAAGTCCTTCGGGGTGAAGGACTTACAAATTCCATTATATCCTGTTTTTGTGTTATACCTCTTTTTCTGAGGATTTCAATTACGATAGGATTCAGCTTGTTCATTTATAAATAGTTCCTTGGATTTACATACTGGCCGTTTACTCTTACTTCAAAATGAACATGAGGACCCGTAGAGTTGCCGGTGCTTCCGGATCTGGCAATAACCTGACCCTGTGACACACTCTGCCCTGCGCTTACAAGAAGGCTGCTGTTGTGGGCATAAAGCGTATATATTCCTCCGCCATTGTCTATAAGAACCATGTTGCCGTAGCTGCTGTTGTAATAGGCCTGTCTTACAACACCCGAAGCCGCCGCTTTGACGCTTGTGCCTGTACCTACGGCTATATCTATTCCCGTATGAAGCTCATAGCCGTGATACGGGCAGTACCTGTATCCGTATTCGCATGATATTGAGCCTGAAACCGGCCATATCATGGAGCCTGAATACTCACCGCTGTCGCTGCTGTCATAGCTTTTGATCTGTGCGGTAATCGCATCAGCCGCAGCCTGAAGGTCTGCGATTTCTTCCGAAAGCTCCGCGTTTTCGGAGGCAACAGACTGTCGTTTCTGATTTAGAACCGATTTATCTGCATTAAGTGATTCCTGTTTTGACTTCACCTCGCTCTGCTGAGATTTGAGAGAACTGTTAAGCTCGTCAAGCTCTTTTTTTTGTTTTTCAACCTGCGCGTGCTGCACCTGCAGCTGCTCTAAAACCTCTTTGTCACCCTTGTGTATACGCTTGATAAGTTCAAGATTAACAAGAAGCTCCGATACGCTGCCTGAATTCAAAAGCACCTCCACAAAGCTGGTATTGTCATTCATATACATATTTCTGAGACGCTGGTTCAAATCGTCGTTCTGTTTTTCGATTCTGGTCTGCAGCCTGCTCAGCTTGTTCTGAGCCGCCGTTATTTTGAATTCTGTATTGTTTATCTCACTCTGCAGACTGTCTATCTCACCCTGCAGACTGTCTATTTTTTCGTTAAGCTGACTGATTTCTGATTTGAGCTCTTTTTCTTTTTGTCTGCCCTGCGAAAGCTCTGATTTTTTGTCGCTTATCTGCGAATTTATATTGCTCAGGCTGCTCGCATAGACAAAAGAGCCTCCGGTGACTGTCATTACCATAGCTATTGTCAGAATACATACAAGAATTTTTTTAATCATCTGAAACGCCCCTCCTAAACATCAAGAAATCTTCTCATTGAAATAATACTGCCGCAGGCTCCTATGCTGACGCCAAGAGCCACAAATATAACGATTATGTTTCTGACAAGGAAACCCTCAGGCACCATAGGCGTTGACAGCATAATCATCATATCATCACCTATGCCTGCAACAATTCTGGCATAAACAAGCGCTATTATCAGAACCGATATTATTGCGGAGAACAGTCCTATGATAATACCCTCAACAAGAAACGGTCCTCTTACAAACCAGTTGGTAGCGCCTATGTATTTCATAATGCTGATTTCATCGCCTCTTGCAAATACAGTCAGCTTGACGGTGTTTGCAACAACCACCACCGATACTATAACAAGAAATGCCATAATTATCAGCGCCGCAAGCTGTATGAAATCAGTAACCTTCATAATCTTGTCCACGGTCTGCTTGTAATAGTTGACCTTCTCTATGCCGCTGAAGGTCTGCGCCTTGTCGGCAACAGCCTGCGCGCTCTCAAGACTGGAGATTTTGATTACCACTGAATTTGGCAGCGGATTTTTGGCAAGGTTGTCAAGCAGATATCCCTGATCTCCCCATCTTTCTTTTAATATTTCAAGGGCTTCTTTTTTGGTGCGGTAGGTGGCGCTCTTAACGCCTTCAAAGCCTGTCATACCGCTGATAATCGCCTGCGCGTCGTCTTCACTTGCCTCATCCAGCATGAACACCTCTATAGTGTCATAATCGGCTTTCACCGACTCAGTAACCATATTGATATTTATAACCAGTATGAAAAAAATACCCAGTATAAGCAGCATAGCTGTTATTGAAAATACAGAGGCTATGCTCATTGTCTTGTTTCTGAGAACCTGCCCGAAAGCCTGTTTTATCGTATATCGCAAAGAATTAAACATCAGTCAAGCAGCCCTCCCGTAAACATTTCGTCTGTATTCAGTGTGTCTTCACCAAAGCCGTAGGCTCCCACATCGTCTCTGACAATATGACCGTTTTCGATGGCAATTACTCTTTTGCCCATTTTGTCAACAATGTCCTTTGAATGTGTAACCATAACGATTGTGGTTCCTTTTTTGTTAATCTGGTTTAACAGCATCATTATCTCCCATGCTGTTTCGGGATCGAGATTGCCCGTAGGTTCGTCTGCTATAAGCATTCTCGGATTGTTTATGATTGCCCGGGCAATTGCAACTCTCTGCTGCTC
>CAVJEY010000002.1:9143-41862 GCA_963648745.1 Christensenellaceae bacterium Phil1 | reverse complement strand
GCCTAAGGTGAACTGAATTACAGGCGATATTCCGTTAACACTGCATGGAATACTTACATTCGGCACGGCAAAGGTTGTATTGCCTGTGATCGAAACAGGAGTGCCAACCTCTGACGTGAGCCTGAAATTGCAGATTGAGCCGTTTGTATTGACTGTTCCCTCGACAATGAGCTGACCTGTAAAGTTCCAGCCTGTGATGCCGCTTATCATGAAGAAGTTTTTAGTGGGAAGCCCTTTGCATTCGCATTCTGTTTTTGAGATCTCATTTTCAAGATTTGATATATCAACGGTGTATATGCCGTTTTCATTTGCAACACTGTTTACAGTGCTGCCGTTTACAGTAATGTTTGAGGCTGTTACGGCAGCTGCCGGTGCAAGAGATGACACTATTGCCAGAGTTCGCTCCGGAGTGAATACGGAACTGTTTGTTATCTGGCAGTTATCACCGCCGCCGCAGCAGCAGCACGGGCAGCATTCGTGGCCGTGAGGCTCCGGTCTGCGCATGGGTCTGATACACGGGTCAAGAGGCGGCAGAGGTCCTCTTGCCGTAATGATACTGTTTGCGGCGTCTGCGGTGGTGGAATTAAAAGCGTAAATCAGCGGGCAGGACATTCCCTCATTGTATGAAAACACCTTATCCATATATGCAAGGCTGGATCTGGAGGGTTTGAAAGCCGGAATGTCAGTATCTATATCTGTCCCGCAGCGGCTGCACATACCGCCTGCGAAAAAGCGTGATTTTAACATTATTCATCAATACCTTTCTTGATTGTATTTGATTCATATTATGAAAAACCCCCGAAAAAGGTTCGAATTAAAGCAAAACAATATATAGTGGCGGCAGGCACTGAAAAACAATTAAAACACAATATGTGGTTTTAATTTGAAAAAAACAGCAAAATCGCCTTTTTCTTTTGAAAAAAGTGGAGGGTAAAACACAAAAAGTGGCGGGCAGTGGTTGTAAAGTGGTGCGAAGTGGAGTAATATGGTGTTACATCATAAAATGAGAGTGGTGTAATATGTTCAGCCGAAAGGAAACAGATCTGATGTTAATGGGTAAATATCAGAACTCAATAGACGCCAAGTCGAGAATGATAGTTCCGGCAAAGTTCAGAGAACAGCTGGGCTACAAGTGCGTTCTGACTATGGGTATTGACAGATGTCTGTATATCTATCCTATGGCTGAATGGGAAAAATTCATGAACAAGCTGTCGGCGCTGCCTATGTCTGATGCAAATGCCAGAGCTTTTATCCGTCATTTCTATTCGAATGCGGTCGAAAGCGAGATAGACAAGCAGGGCAGAATCACTCTTACAGCCGATCTCAGAGAATATGCCAATATAGACAGGGAGCTTGTCACAATAGGCAATCTGGACAAAATCGAAGTCTGGAGCAAGGAGGAGTGGGACAGCAAAGACAATATGACTCAGCTTTCACCTGCTGAGGTTGCACAGAAGATGGTCGAGTATGGAATTTAAGCATACATCAGTCCTTTTGAAGGAGACAATAGACGGGCTTGCAGTCAGGCCTGACGGAATATATGTGGACGGCACGCTTGGCGGAGGCGGACATGCCTCGGAGCTTTGCTCAAAGCTTTCGTCTGAGGCTGTATTCATAGGAATAGACAGGGACAGGGACGCGCTTGAAGCGGCAGGCAAAAGACTTGAAAAATACCCATGCAGGAAGCATTTTGTGCAGAGCAACTATTCAGACATCAAAGACGTTCTGAATGAACTTGAAATAGAGCAGGTAGACGGCGCAATGCTGGATCTGGGAGTATCCTCGTTTCAGCTTGACAATGCCGGCAGAGGCTTCTCATATATGAATGACGCGCCTCTTGATATGCGCATGAACCAGTCGGACAGCTTTACGGCATACGATGTTGTCAACGGCTACAGTGCCGGAGAGCTTACGAATATAATCAGGAAATACGGTGAGGAAAAATGGGCGTCGCGAATAGCCGATTTCATTGTAAAATTCCGAAAGGACAAGCCTCTTGAAACCACAGGCGAGCTGGTAGAGGTCATCAAGGCGGCGATTCCGGCAAGAGCCAGAAGAGACGGACCGCACCCTGCCAAGAGAACGTTTCAGGCAATCAGAATAGAGGTAAACGATGAGCTGGAGCAGCTTCGCAGAGCCTGTGAGGAATTCTGTGACGTGCTTGCTCCGGGAGGCAGACTCTGCATAATCACATTTCATTCACTGGAGGATCGGATAGTCAAGGAATGCTTTAACAAAAGAGCAAACCCGTGCACCTGTCCGCCGGAGTTTCCGATATGTGTATGCGGCAAGGTGGCGGATGTCAGAAAAATAACAGGCAAGCCACTGACTCCGGATGCGGATGAACTCGAAAACAATCACAGAGCGCGCAGCGCCAAATTAAGAATCATACAAAAACTATAGAAAGGAACAGGATAATGCAGGCAGCAAACTGGTATCAGTACGAAGAAAGCTACAGGAAATACGGCTTTGACATGAAACCTGAACAACTTAATAGACCAAAACCAAAGCCTGCGGCAGGTACCGGCATAGCAGCCAAAGACAAAAAAAGACTGCTGGCGCTTACGGTTATTCTGGGAGCAATGTGTATTGCGATTATAATTTCGGTGGCATTCGCGGCCACGCTGCAGTACCAGATAAACAGAATCACTCTGGAAAACACCGAAATCTCCAGAGAGATTGAGGATATAAACATCAAGCTCCAGACAGCCAACAGTGTTACTGTTCTGGAAAAAAAGGCAAGCGGCAAGCTGGGAATGAAATATCCTTCCGCCGGCCAGATCGTCTATGTTAGTGATATTACAGCTCCAAAGGATTTCGCAGCTACAGTAAAAGAAGAGGCATATAACTGATTGCAGTAAATATACTAGTATATAACGATAAAAGAATTGCATAGTGAAAGGAGAAGCTGGATAACTTAATTATATAGGCGAAGTAATCCGGCTTTTTAGTATTTATGTTAAAGGTATCAGGATTAAACAGAAAAAGATTAATAATAGCTTTCGGCATCGTGTGCGCGCTGCTGGTTATACTATGCTTTCGCGTCGGCTACTGGCAGATTATCAAGGCTGAAGCCATGACCGAAAAAGCTGTCGAGCAGCAGACCAGAGACACACCCGTTGAAGCCAAACGAGGCACCATATATGACCGCAACGGAGCAGAGCTTGCCGTAAGCGGTTCATCATACTCCATATGGGCAAGACCTGCAAACGTTAAATCGGGAAGCACCGAAGAAAAAAAACAGGCCTCTGTTGATACCTGTGTTTCGGCGCTTTCAACCATACTTGATATGGATGCGGACGAGGTGAGAAGCCTTGTTACCAGGGAGCAGTCACTTGTCAAGGTTTCAAAGGGTGTTGACAAAGAAACGGCAGACAAAATAAGGGAAAAAGAACTTCCGGGGATAGAAATATCGGAGGACACCAAGAGATACTATCCGCTCGGCTCATTTGCAGCCCACCTTATAGGCAGCGTTACAGATGACAACACGGGTCTGTCGGGTATAGAGCTTCAGTACAACGAATACCTGACGGGTGTTTCGGGCAGATGGATCAAAAACACAGACGTTGCAGGCAACGGGCTGTCATACGGGCTTGAGAAATACTATGAGCCGGAGGATGGGCTCAGCCTTGTGCTGACGGTGGATCAGGTGATACAGAACTATGTCGAAAACGCAATAGCAAAGGTTCAGAAAAAAACCTCATCGGACAGAGTCATGTGCATAGTCATGGACCCCGAAACCGGCGATGTGCTGGCTATGGCGGTAACACCAGACTATGACCCTAACGACCCGAGAACACCGACCAAAAAATCAGAGCAGAAAAAACTTGCCAAAATGACAGACAAAGAAAAACTCGAATACTGGAACAAAATGTGGAGAAACCCGCTGGTTTCGGACACCTATGAGCCGGGCTCGACATTCAAGCTTCTGACAACCTCGATAGCTCTTGAAGAGGGGCTTACAAACATGAACGAGTCTTTCGTATGCACAGGCAGCTACAAGGTTGCTGATACAACACTGCACTGCTGGAGAACAGGCAATCCTCACGGCACCCAGAGTCTCAAGGAAGCTGTGGGCAACTCCTGCAACCCGGTATTCATGCAGCTTGGACTCAGAATAGGAATTGAGAAATACTATGAGTACATGGATCTGTTCGGGATAACGGGCAAGACAGGTATAGACTATCCGGGAGAGGGCAGCGCCATACTTCAGAACAAGGACACCGCAGGGTATGTGGGACTTGCGACAATGTCCTACGGCCAGGGCATTGCAGTGACTCCGATACAGCTTATCACAGCAGTATCGGCAATAGGCAATGACGGCGTTATGATGAAGCCGCGCATAGTCAGGGAGCTCAAAGACAAGGACGGCAATACAGTCGAAAAATATGAACCCGAAACGGTAAGACAGATACTGTCCGAAGAAACAGCAGATGAAATGTGTGAAATCATGGAATATGTTGTATCAGACGGCGGCGCGGGCACAGCCAAGGTGGAGGGCTACAGAGTCGGAGGCAAGACAGGTACGGCAAACAAGCCGGATACCGTAAACGGCGGTTATCTTGACGAAACATACTCGTCGTTTATAGGGATGGCTCCCATGAACGATCCCAAGGTGGCGGTGCTTGTGATAGTAGATAACCCAAAAGGCGTTAAATACGGAAGCCAGACGGCGGCGCCGGGCGCACAGGAGATAATTTCAGAGGTTGTAAGATACATGGGCATAGAGCCTCAGTACTCCGATGAAGAAAAAAAGGAGATTGAGGCAAATCAGACAGAAGTGCCTGATATTACAGGCGAAAGTTTAAGTGATGCAATAGGCATTCTGGGCGGTTCTTCCCTCAAATACAAAATCCAGTCCGGCGATAAGGATAAGGACTTCAAGGTCAAGGATCAGTATCCTAAGGCGGGCACGAAGGTTGACAAGAACAGCACAGTGTATATTTACGGGAGTGACTAGAATTTGACAGACGTTTTCGCGATAACGGGAACCAACGGCAAAACTACAGCATCCTATATGCTTAGAAACATACTATGCTACAGCGGCAAAAAAACAGGACTGATAGGCACGATAACCCACCAGATAGGTGATGAGGAATACAGCCCCGTAAACACAACTCCGGGCAGACAGGAGCTTCGCAGATACTTTGACAAAATGAACTCAAAAGGCATTGACTGCTGCGTCATAGAGGCCTCATCTCACGGTCTTGCGCAGGGCAGACTTGACGATACGGAGATTTCCTACGGAGCGTTTACGAACCTGACGCAGGATCATCTGGACTACCACAAAACCATGGAGGAATATTTCAGATGCAAATGCCTGCTGTTTGAAAGAAATCTAAAAGGCGGAGCCGTTAATGCCGATGACAGCCGGGGTAGTCAGATACTGAATCTTTACGGCGACAAAAATCATCTGGCTTCTGTTTCAATGCAGGATAGACATTCCGATTATTTCGGGAAAACAGCAGAATCAGATATATCAGGGCAGGCGCTTGAAATATATATCAGAGGAGAATATGCAGGTTCTGTCAGGCTCCCCATGCCGGGAGTGCAGTTTGCATATGATGCCCTTACAGCCATAGGGCTTGCGCATGAATACGGCATAGAATCCGGCAAAATCATAGCCGGTGTCGAAACCCTCAAAGCTGTGCCGGGAAGATGGCAGACGGTATGGAGCAGGAACGGTATCACAGCGATAGTTGACTTTGCCCATACGCCAGATGCCCTCGAAAGGCTTCTCAAAACAGCAAGGAATCTGACAGACGGGCAGATAATATGCATATTCGGCTGCGGCGGACAGCGGGACATCGGCAAGCGCTTCGGAATGGGCGAAATCGCAGGCAGATACAGTGATTATGTGATAGTGACAAGCGACAACCCAAGATGCGAGGATCCTGAGGATATAACGGCAAAAATAGAAGAAGGCGTATACAGCACAGGAGTTTCCTATTCTGTCATACCCGACAGAAAAAAAGCCATCAGAAAAGCGGCTGTGCTTGCAAGAAAAAACACACTCATAATTCTGGCAGGCAAGGGGCATGAGAAATATCAGATAATAGGCGACCGCAGGGTGCCCTTTGACGATGCAAAGATACTAAAGGAGTTTTTAGAGGAAAAACAATGAACAGACTGAACCTAAGACAAATAGCGGAGGCCGCAGGCGGCAATCTGCTGCAGACAGGTAAAACAGAATATATAACAGGTGTGTCGATAGATTCAAGGAATACAGAGGCAGGCAATCTGTTTGCCGCTGTGCGCGGAGCAAACACCGACGGACACAGATTCATAGACGCAGCCTTTGCAGGCGGCTGCAGCGCAGCCCTTATAGATGATGCCGGATATGCTGATAAAATACCGGCGGGGATGGGTGCTGTGCTGGTTGCGGATACAGTTAAGGCACTGCAGGACATAGCCTCGTATTACAGGGAGTCCATGGATATAAAAATCATCGGAGTTACAGGCAGCGTGGGCAAGACAGGCACCAGCGATATGGTTAAAGCCGTATGCAGCCGGAAATTCAAAACAGCCAAGACCAGAGGCAATTTCAACAACCATCTGGGACTTCCGCTGAGCATTCTGAATTTTGACCCGGATACAGAGGTGGGAATACTTGAAATGGGCATGGATCGGCCCGGTGAAATAGAATTTCTCGCAGGTATTGCAAAGCCGGATATAGGGATAATAACCAATATAGGTACGGCTCACATAGAATATCTGGGCAGCAGAGAAAACATATTCAAAGCCAAAATGGAAATCACAAAATACTTCGGCAGAGATAATGTCCTGATAGTTAACGGAGATGACGATTTCCTCGGAAGCCTCTGCGATACAGAGTACAGACTTGTGAAGGTCGGCGCCGCGGGAGGCAGCAGGGTCTATGTCTACAACATCAGCGACAGCGCCGAAAACGGCGTGGAATTCACACTCGAATACGAAGAAAAAACAACAAGAATACATCTGCCTGTTCCGGGCAGACACAATGCCGTTAATGCGGCCCTTGCCATAGCGGCAGGCATCGAGACGGGAGTTTCGGTGCAGGAGGCAGCAGAGGGACTTAAAAATCTTGAATTTACAGACAAGAGGCTTTCGGTCAAGGGCAAAAACGGCATCAAGGTCATAGACGACACATACAATGCAAGTCCCGCATCGGTGAAGGCGGCAATAGATGTGCTTATGTCCGCAAAAGGACTTCGTAAGGTTGCAGTCCTCGGAGATATGTTCGAGCAGGGGCAGCAGAGCCGCGCATACCATGAGGAAGTGGGAGAATACGCTTCAGACAGATCCGTTGATATGCTTATTGCAATCGGAGATGATGCGGAGTATATTAAAAAAGGCGCCCTCAAAGGCATGAGCGCCGAAAACGTTAAATATTACAAAACCAAAAACGATTTTCTCAAAGAAATAAAAAACATTATTAAATCAGGTGACGTTGTTCTTGTCAAGGGTTCGAGAGGCATGGCAATGGAGCAGATAGTAAAAAGGATTATGGAGTAGTTTGAAATTATGTATACGGTAAAGATTATAATTGCCATTGCGGTGGCGTTTGCAGCAGCTGTTTTGTTTACATCAGTTGAAATACCTGTTTTAAGAAAAAAACAGATGGGTCAGAATATCAGAGAGGAAGGCCCGAAATCTCACCAGGCAAAGGCAGGTACGCCGAGTATGGGCGGTGTTGCCATAATAATAGCGGCGGCGCTTGCGGCATTTATCACAGGCGGTATCAATACGGAAATCGCTGCAATGGTTATTGTTATGGCAGCCTTCGGGCTTGTGGGATTTTTAGATGACTTTATCAAGGTTATCAAAAAACACAATCTCGGCCTCAGAGCATGGCAGAAAATCGTGTTTCAGCTTGCAATAGCGGCAGCCATAGCGTGCTGGGCGGCGTTTGCGACACCTGACGGCACACTTGTATATATACCTTTTGCGGATATATATGCTGATTTCGGAGTATGGTATATACCGTTTATAATATTTACCGTCGTTGCAATGACCAACAGTGTCAACCTTACAGACGGACTTGACGGCCTTGCGGCAGGCTGCACAGCCTTCACGTCGCTGTTTTTTGCGCTTACGGCGGGTATGTACGGTATGGTCTCACCTGCGGCTTTTTGCGCGTCGGTGACGGGAGCGTGCCTTGGGTTTCTTGTATTTAACAGAAATCCTGCGAAGGTGTTTATGGGAGACACAGGCTCGCTGGCTCTTGGCGGTGCAATAACGGCGGCTGCGATAATTATGAAAATGGAGCTTCTGCTTCTTATTGCAGGACTTATATATGTTATAGAGGCTCTTTCGGTTGTGATACAGGTTGCAAGCTTTAAGACAACAGGCAAAAGAGTGTTCAGAATGTCACCTATACATCATCACTTTGAGCTTGGCGGCATGTCCGAAAAAGCTGTGGTTATGATGTTCTGGGCATTTACATTTGTATGCTGTGTGGCGGGGCTTGTTATTGTAGGATTATAGATATTTACGAGGAGATGCAGTTATGAATCAGGATAATTTTAAAGACAGAAAAGCGCTTGTGGTAGGGCTTGGCAGATCAGGCAAGGCTGCAATGCAGGCGCTGTCAAAACTGGGAGCAAAGGTATGGGTTCAGGATTCAAAGCCGGAGGAGGATATGGAGCCGCAGCTTCTGTCGTTTATGAAGGACAGAGGCATCAGAGGATTTTTTGGCACAGATCCCGAAAATCCGGAGGAATTCGACCTTATGGTATTAAGTCCGGGAGTATCTCCGGAGCTTGACTTCATAAAAAAAGCCGAGGCGGCGGGAGTCGAGATAATAGGCGAACTTGAAATTGCCTACAGAGTCGGCAGAGGTAATTATGTAGCCATAACAGGCACCAACGGCAAGACTACAACCACGACTCTTGTGGGAGAGATATTCAAAAACGCAAAGAAAAAAACATATGTGGTAGGCAACATAGGCGTTGCCGTAATTTCCAAATCACTTGAAGCGGAGGAGGATTCATGGCTTATTACCGAGACCAGCAGCTTCCAGCTTGAAACCGTTAAATATTTCAAGCCTGCGGTATCGGCTCTTCTGAATCTGACGCCGGATCACCTCAACAGGCACAAAACGATGGAAAACTACGGCAGAGCCAAGGCCAATGTATTCAGAAACCAGACTGCGGGCGACTATTTTGTTGTAAATTACGATGACCGTCTGTGCATGAAGCTGGCGGAGGAGTGCAGAGCCACAGTGGTGCCTTTCAGCCGCAGAGAGATACTTGACTTCGGCGCATATGTCAGCTACGGCAATATAGTTATAAAAAATCAAAAAGGTGAAATCATAAACATATGCAAGCCGGAGGAACTCAAAATCATAGGAGATCACAACCTCGAAAACGCTCTTGCGGCGGCAGCCATAAGCTATTTTGCAGGCATAGAGCCTGAGATTATATCAAAAACTCTGCGGGAATTTGGCGGTGTTGCCCACAGAATAGAATACTGCGGAGAGGTTGACGGCGTTAAGTTTTACAACGATTCAAAGGGCACCAATACAGACGCTACGATTACGGCGCTCAAAGCCCTCAAAAAGAACATAATACTTCTGGCAGGCGGAGATGCCAAAAAACAGGACTTTGCACCGCTTGCGGCAGAGCTTTCGGGCAGAGTAAAGCATATGATGCTCTACGGCAGAGACGCGGATGAAATCCGTAAAGCCGCTGATGCGGCAGGCTTTGATTCATACACTATGGTCAAAAACCTTGAAGAGGCGACAAATCTGGCATTTGAAACGGCAGAGCCGGGAGATGCGGTACTGCTTTCACCTGCCTGCGCAAGCTGGGATATGTACAGCAGCTTCGAGCAGAGAGGAGACCACTTCAAAATTCTTGTGGAGAGACTGGGACGCTGATGGAAACTATTAAAAGAGCGAGAAAAACCGGAGATTTTGTTATAGTGCTTCTGACACTGGCGCTTACCGTATTCGGAGTGATAATGGTATTCAGCGCCAGCTATTACAGTGCTCTTTCCAAAACAGGCAATGCATATTATTATCTGATAAGAGATGCAATATGGGCTGTTGCGGGACTTATACTCATGTTCTGCCTGTCAAGAATCAACTACAAAACCTACAGGAAATGGGCATTTCCCATACTGGTTATAAGTATAGTGCTGCTTGTTGCGGTTCTGATACCCGGCGTGGGGACGGAAGTTAACGGCGCGACAAGGTGGATAGGCGTAGGACCTATAACAATAATGCCCGGAGAGATTGCCAAAATAGCGGCGATAATATTTGTATCATCATACCTCAGCACAAGTGCGGAGAAGATATATCAGATTAAATCAATACTGTTTCTGATAGTGCTGTGCGGATTGCTCGGCGGCCTGATAATGCTGCAGCCTAATATGTCTACGGCAATTACTGTTGCCGGCATTGTAGTTGCTATTATGTTTGTGGCGGGACTTGAGCTCAAATACCTTGCAGTAACGGGAGCGGCAGGAGTTGCGGCGGGACTTTTTCTCATATTCTCAGACAGCGACGGCTACAGGCTTGCAAGAGCCATAAGCTTTACGGATCCCTTTGCAGACCCTCTGGGGGACGGATATCAGGTATGCCAGTCGCTTCTGGCGCTTGGTTCGGGCGGACTTTTCGGTCTTGGCCTCGGCAAGAGCATACAAAAAAACTTATATCTGCCGGAGCCCCAGAACGATTTCATAATCGCCATAATAGGCGAGGAGCTTGGATTTGTGGGAGTGCTGATTCTTATGGCGGCATATCTGCTGCTTATATGGAGATGCGTTCACATATGCATCAATGCTCCCGACCGTTTCAGTATGCTTCTGGCGTCGGGAATCACAGCGATGCTTGCAATACAGGTAATATTAAACATTGCAGTTGTAACCTCGTCAATGCCTCCTACGGGAATAATACTTCCGTTTGTAAGCTACGGAGGCAATGCGCTGCTGCTGTTTACAGGCTCGATGGGAATAATGCTCAACATATCGCACCATTCGGCCAGATAAATATATCAGGAGAGTTTGAACATGAAAGTTATAATGACAGGCGGAGGTACAGGCGGGCATATATATCCTGCCATTGCCATTGCAGATAAAATCAGAGAAAAACAGCCCGATGCGCAGATTCTGTTTGTGGGCACGGAGAAAGGCCTTGAAAAAACCCTTGTTCCAAAGAACGGCTACCCCATAGAGTTTGTCACGGTAAGCGGCTTTGACAGGCGCAATATGCTCAAAAACATCAAAACCGCGGCAGATCTTGCCAAAGGGCTTTCGCAGGCCAAAAAAATAATAAAGAGCTTCAGGCCCGATGTGGTTATAGGTACAGGCGGCTATGTATGCGGACCTGTTGTCAGGACTGCGGCAAAAATGGGCATCAGAACCTACATACATGAGCAGAATGCGTTTCCGGGTATGACCAACAGAATGCTGGAGCCTTATGTTGACAAAGTGTTTATGGGCTTCGAAAAAGCGGGAGAATATTTCAAATGCCCCGAAAAGCATATCGTTGTGGGAAACCCTGTAAGAAAAAGCTTCTTCACCAAAACAAAACAGCAGGCAAGAAAGACGCTTGGCATAGCGGAGGACGAATTTATGATACTGTCCTTTGGCGGCAGCAGAGGCGCAGGCCGCATCAACGAGGCGATGCTGTCTGTTCTCAGAGAAGTAAACGGTATGGATAAGACAAGCCTTTATTTCGGCACCGGAGATGTTTATTACGACGATATATGCCGGGAGGCGGGAAAACTCTGCAGCATTTCAGGCAATGTTCATATTATGAGATATATAGACGATATGGACAATTATCTGGCGGCGGCAGATGTTGTGGTTTCAAGAGCGGGAGCGCTTAGCATAGCTGAGATATGCGTATGCGGCAAATGCGCGGTGTTCGTGCCGTCACCCAATGTTACGGGCAATCACCAGTACCACAACGCAAAAGCGGTTGCAGATAAGGGAGGAGCGATTCTCATAGAGGAAAAAGACCTTACGGATGAGCTTCTGGTTTCAACGATTGCAGAGCTCAGAGCAGACCCCGCAAAAGTAAAGGCCATGGGGCAGGCCGCAAGAAAGTGCGCTTTTGACGATTCAGCGGAAACAATATACGAGGCGATATTCAGGTAACCAATACGCACCTTCGGCATATTATAAAATATGTTATGGAGGTGCGTTTGATTTTGTCCTACCACATTAAAGGCGGAAATCAGATACAGGGCGAGTACAGGGTGAGAGGAGCCAAAAATGCGGCTCTGCCTATCCTTGCCGCAAGTATAATGGCAGAGGGTGAAACTCATATACATAACTGCCCGGACATAAGCGATGTGCGTGTAATGGCAGACATTCTGACAGCGCTCGGAGCGAAGGTGTCGGCAGACGGCGATACTGTGACGGCAGACTGCAGAGGCATCAGCAGAAGCGGTATTCCGGCAGAGCTTGGCAGAAGCCTCAGAGCCTCGGTGTTTTTTATAGCGCCGCTGCTGTCAAAGACGGGTAGCGTTTCGCTGCCTGTGCCGGGAGGCTGTCATATAGGCAGAAGACCTGTTGACATACATATTGATGTTATGAAAGCCTTCGGCGCGAAGGTACAGGAGACCGGAGAAAAAATAATATGCCATGCGGACAGACTACGCGGAGCGGATATTACCCTCAGATACCCAAGCGTCGGCGCCACCGAAAATGCGATTATGGCCGCTGTATGCGCCGAGGGTGCAAGCCGCATACGAAACTGCGCAAGAGAGCCGGAGATAGTATGCCTTGCGGATTATCTGCGAAGCTGCGGAGCAAAAATCACAGGAGACGGGAGCGATACCATAGAAACAGATGCAGTGAGCCGCCTTGAAGCGGCGGATATTTCGCTGCTGCCTGACCGCATTGAATGCGGCACATATCTGGCCATGGCGGCTGCAACAGGCGGAGAGCTTATGGCAGAGGGAATAAAACCGGAATACCTGAGAGGCTTTACGGAGGCTATGGAGGCGGCAGGCTGCAGCTTCGGATATTCCGGCGACAGTATACTGCTTCGCAAAAACAGCAGGCTCAAAGGTGATGTCAGAATAAGGACGGAGCCGTACCCGGGATTTCCCACAGACCTGCATCCGCAGTTTGCGGCTATGATGTGTGTATCCGAAGGAAGCTGCGAAATAGAGGAGACGGTATTTGAAAACAGATATAAATACATAAATGAGCTGAAAAAAACAGGCGGAAATATTGAAGTTTTTCAAAAAAAAGCTATAATTAAAGGGATGCCTGAATTAAAAGGCGCTCATATGAGGGCGCCTGATCTGAGAGGCGGCGCCGCGCTTGTGACGGCGGCCCTTGCGGCATCCGGCAAAAGCATCATAGACGGCACACAATACATACAGAGAGGTTACTGCGGATTTGATGAGACCATCAGATCCTTAGGCGGAGATATATGGACGATTTAACCAGAGAAAACACAATGTCCTTTGAAGCGGATACGGATTACGAAAATATGTATTACGATAACCCGCTGCAGGAGGATACAGATGATTACAGAGCAGGTGCAGACGGCAGCATAGAAAAACGGCGTAAAAAACGAAACCGCAAAAAACGGCGCAAAAAACGGCTGGGGCTGTGGATACTGATAATTGCGGCAGTTATAGTGCTGCTGGTGCTGTTTGTCAGATCATCGTATTTTAACATCGACGAGATACAGGTCAGAGGCAACAGCTACTATACAGACGAGCAGATAATATCAATGTCAGGCGCGCAGACCGGCGTTAACACGTTTTCGGCAGGGCTTGGCAACATGGAAAAGCTCCTGTGCGACGATTCTTATATAGCATCGGCCACAATCAAAAGAAAGCTTCCCGATGTAATCGAGATTACAGTCAGAGAAAGAACCGAAACCGCAGCGGTATATTACGAAAAAAACTATTATGTAGTTGACGGTTCGGGTTATATACTCAAAGTTACGGCCGAAAGACCAGATGTGACAAGAGTTACAGGGCTTACTGTCAGAAACGGCGAGGAGGGTGAGGCTCTTGAGGTCAAAGAAAGCCGCATGCTGACATCAACCCTCGATATGCTTGCGGAAGCCATGAAGGGTACCGTGTCCTTCAAAAAAATCAAAGTCAGCAGCACAGTGCTCAGAGCATATATATACAACCACCTTATAGTCAGAGGCACTGCGGCCGATATTTCCGAGTGCATAGAATCAGGCAAGCTTGAAGCTGTGCTGTATGACCTGTACGAAAAAGGCATAAAAAACGGTATGATAAGCGTAGGTGACGACCAATACTGCGTATTCAGTCCAAAAATTAAGTAAAAATCAGAAAAACAGCAGTAAAAGTAGTGCATTTATGCGGGAAATATGGTACAATTTCATAGATAATATTCCGAGGAGGAAACCAGAATGACAAATTCAATCTTACAGTTTGAAAGTGAAGAAAACACAGCGGCGGTTATCAAAGTTGTCGGAGTCGGCGGCGCAGGCTGCAACGCTGTTAACAGAATGATAGATTCAGAGCTTGGCGGTGTGGAGTTCATAGCCATTAACACAGACAAGCAGGCTCTTGCCAAATCAAAAGCCCAGACCAAGCTTCAGATAGGAGAGAAGCTTACCAAGGGACTCGGAGCTGGAGCAAATCCGGAGATAGGACAGAAGGCCGCAGAGGAGAACATAGAGGACATTCGCAAATTCCTTGCGGGAGCGGATATGATATTTGTAACAGCAGGCATGGGCGGCGGCACAGGTACCGGAGCTGCCCCTATCATAGCCAAGGTAGGCAGGGATCTCGGAGCGCTGACGGTAGGAGTTGTCACCAAGCCGTTCACATTTGAAGGCAAAAAAAGAAGAGCCCATGCAGAGCTTGGAGTACAGTTCCTTGAGGGATACGTGGATTCCCTTGTCATAGTTCCAAACGACAGACTTCTTGATATAGCGGACAAGAACACGGCAATGGTTGATGCGTTTAATATGGCGGATGATGTTTTAAGACAGGGCGTGCAGGGCATATCAGATCTGATTTCAGACGCTGCACTTATCAACCTTGACTTTGCAGACGTCAAGACAGTAATGGGCAACAGAGGCGTTGCACATATGGGTATAGGCAGAGGCACAGGCGACGACAGAGTTGCCACAGCCATCGAGAGCGCCATCAAGAGTCCGCTTCTTGAAACAGACGTCAAGGGAGCCAAGGCGGTGCTTCTTAACATCACAGGCGGATATGACCTTGGTATGCTTGAGGCCAACGAAGCCGCAGAGCAGATTGCAGAAGCCGCAGACCCTGATGCCATCATAATCTTCGGTGCAACCGTAAGAGAGGATATAAAGGACGAAATCATCATCACAGTTATAGCAACAGGCTTTAACGAGGACGGCAAGGGCAGACCTGAGTCTCCGGAGATGCCAAAGCAGGAGGCATCGGCGGATGCAGAGTCCGGACAGGCTTCGGGCACTGATGATGACACAGGCATCGAAACCAGAGAAATAACAATAGATGATACACTTGAAACAGACGGCGGATTTGAAATTCCACCATTCCTCAAAAAGTGGAAGGAATAACTAAAGACAGAGAAGGGTTTTGAATAAGAGCCGGTTTTTAAGACCGGCTTTTTATGCATTTTGAAAGTATGAGGCAGATTACATCTTCGGACAACAGAATATGCAAAATCATACGGCAGCTTGGCCTCAGGAAGCACAGAGAGAAGCTGGGACTTTATCTGATAGAGGGCGAAAACCTCATGGAGGAAGCCTTCAAAAACAATGCGGAGACAGAGTTTATCGCCGTAAACAGCGACAGGCTTGATTATTACAGCAGCCTGTTTGGAGACAGGCTTAGAGGCAGCTATGAGATGCCCGCAAAGCTGTTTAATCAGCTTGCGGATACGGAGAGCAGCCAGGGCATTATGGCGGCAGTCAGAATACCGCAGCTTACGCAGGAGCAGTTTGCAGACAGAATTGCGGGAGGCAACGTGATAGTTTTGGACAGGCTGCAGGATCCGGGCAATACAGGGACTGTTCTCAGAACCTGTGATGCCGCAGGCTACAGAGGCGCGGTGATGATCAGAGGCACAGCCGACATATATTCCCCCAAGGCGGTAAGAGCCGCGGCCGGTTCAGTCTTTAGGATTCCCGCATACTATACGGCGGGAGCTCGTGAGGGAGTGAAACTTTTGAAGGGCGCCGGGCTGCAGATCATAGGCACAGGCTTTGATACAGATAATATGTATTACGATGTGGATATGAGACGAAACACCGCCGTTGTCATAGGCAACGAGGGCAACGGTATTTCGGAGGAAATGAAGGCCCTGTGTGACAGAATCGTAAAAATACCCATGCATGGCAGCATTGAATCGCTCAATGCAGCCGTTGCGGCAGGGATACTAATATATGAATCAATAAGACAGGAGAGATAAAAATGCGTGACAAGCTTACTACAATTTTAGACGAAGCAAAAGAAAAACTTGCAAAAGCCGCTTCAATATCGGAAGCGGAAGAAATCAGAGTCAGTCTTCTGGGCAAAAAAGGCAAGATGACCGAAATCCTTCGCTCAATGAAGGACATGGCTCCGGAAGAGAGAAAAGACTTCGGACAGGCGGCAAACGAAACCAGAGCAGCCATCGAAACAATGCTCAAATCAAAGCTTGACGAAGTGAAGGCAAAGGCACAGGCGGCCAGATTTGAAGCAGAGAAGATAGACGTTACAGAGCCGGGAAAACCTGTGACCCTTGGTTCAAAACATCCTATCACAATCACAATCGAAGAAATCTCAAGAGTGTTTATGTCCATGGGATTTTCAATAGCCGAAGGCCCTGAGGTTGAAACGGTATTCTATAACTTCGATGCGCTCAATGCAGAGCCAAACCACCCTGCAAGAGATATGAGCGACACATTCTATATTACGGATGAGACGCTTCTGAGAACTCAGACCTCGCCTGTGCAGGCAAGAACCCTGATGGCTCAGAAACCTCCTATCAAGGTTATATCACCGGGCAGATGCTTCAGATGCGACACTCCCGATGCCACACATTCACCGATGTTCCATCAGGTGGAGGGGCTTCTCGTGGACGAGGGCGTTACAATGGCAGACCTCAAAGGAGTTTTAGACAGCTTCGCAAAGCAGATGTTCGGCTCATCAGTCAGGACAAAATTCAGACCTCACCACTTCCCGTTCACAGAGCCCAGCGCCGAAATGGACGTATCCTGCTTCAAATGCGGCGGCAAGGGCTGCAGAGTATGCAAGGGCAGCGGCTGGATTGAGATATTGGGCTGCGGCATGGTACACCCTAACGTACTCAGAGTAGGCAACGTTGACACAGAAAAATACACAGGCTTTGCCTTTGGCATGGGTGTTGAAAGAATAGCAATGCTTAAATACGGAATTGATGATATCAGACTTCTTTACGAAAACGATATGAGATTCATCAGTCAGTTCAAATAGGAGGTAAGGTAAAGATGCTAGTATCATTAGAATGGTTAAAAGATTATACAGAAGTTAATATTTCAGACGAAAAATTCTGCGATGACATGGTTATGTCAGGCTCAAACCTCGAAACCTGCGAGCACGTCGGCGGCGGGATTTCAAACGTTGTTGTCGGCAGAATCGAAAAAATAGAGAAGCACCCCGATGCGGACAAGCTGGTGGTGTGTCAGCTCAATGTGGGCAAAGACGAGCCGGTGCAGATAGTTACAGGCGCGACCAATGTATATGAGGGAGCGACAGTTCCGGTAGCCCTTCACAACAGCAGAATCCCCGGACCTCTGCACGGACAGCCTAAGACAGAGGGCGGAGTCAAGATTACCAAAGGCAAACTCAGAGGAGTCGAATCATTTGGTATGCTCTGCGGACCGCAGGAGCTTGGTCTTGATGACAAGGTGGCGCCGTATATTTCCAAGGACGGCATATGGCTTCTTAACGATGAATTTGAAATCGGCGCGGAGCTTTCTGCGGCTCTCGGACTTGAGGATACAGTAGTTGATTTTGAAATAACTCCAAACAGACCCGACTGCCTTTCGATGATAGGAATGGCAAGAGAGGCTGCGGCGGTATTCGGCACAAAGCTTGAATATCCCGAAACAGTGTGCGACCACGAGGAAGGAAACGCAGCCGACTATATAGCAGTTGATATCCAGTCGGATCTTTGCAGAAGATATACCGCAAGAATAGTCAAGGACGTGGTAATAAAGCAGTCGCCGTGGTGGATACAAAAACGCCTTATCAGAGCGGGCATGAGACCTATCAACAACATCGTTGACATTACAAACTTCGTAATGCTTGAATACGGCCAGCCCATACACGCATTTGACATCAACACTCTTGCAGGAGGCAAAGTTGTAATCAGGACTGCAGCCGAAGGCGACAGATTCACAACGCTTGACGGTACAGAGAGAACTCTTGCAGAGGGTATGCTGATGATATGCGATGCCGAAAAACCAGCTGCAGTAGCAGGCGTTATGGGCGGACTTGACTCCGACATCAAAGACAATACCACAACCATAGTGGTTGAATCTGCAAACTTCGCAGGTGACAGCGTCAGAGCAACCTCCAAAAAACTGGGACTTCGTACGGAGGCATCGTCAAGATTTGAAAAAGGCATAGACCCTAACCTGTGCGCAAAGGCTGCAGACAGAGTAGTAAAGCTTATAGAGCTTACGGGAGCGGGCACACCTGTTGCCGGAAGCGTTGATGTTTATCCGAATGTGATTGAGGCAGAGCCTGTTCACGCCAGAGTTTCAAGAATCAACAAGGTGCTGGGAGTTGACCTCACAAGAGAATTTATGGTAAACGCTCTCGAAAGCCTTGAAATGACTGTTACAGGCGAGGGAGACGATATGTATGTTACAGCTCCTACAGTCAGACAGGATATCCATATTGAAGAGGATATCGTTGAGGAAGTAGGCAGAATGTACGGCTTTGACAAGCTGCCTGTTACAATTCCGAGAGGCAACAGCGAGGCAGTCAAGCCTGACGACAGAGTTTTGAGAGATCTTGCAAGAGATACCATGGTTGCAATGGGAGCAACAGAAATCCAGACCTACTCGTTTGTAAGCCCCAAGGGCGTTGACAACTGCAGAATCGACGAGGATTCGTGGGAAAGATGCTTCGTAAAAATCATCAACCCGCTGGGAGAGGAAAACTCGGTAATGAGAACAATCCTTACTCCTAACATGCTGGAGGTTCTCTCAAGGAACTACACAAGAAACATAGAATCCGTAAAAGCGTTTGAAATAGGCAATACATTTATGGCGGATCTGTTTGACGAAAAAGCTCTGCCTGAAGAAAGCTACTCGATGTGCGTGGGTATGTACGGCAAAGACGCAGACTTTTACACACTCAAAGGCATGATAGTTGAGCTGCTTTCGATAATGGGCATCAGAGATGTTGAATTTATCGCAGAGTCAGAATACGGAGTATATCATCCGGGCAGATGCGCAAGGATAGTTGCAAGAATCCCTAAAAAAGCAATGCCGGAGGTTGACGACCTCAAAAAACTTATCCTGACGGGAGAGGTTGAAGGCACTGAGGAATACAACAAACTCAGGGATATAATCGAAAACAGCGACCCTGTTGCAATGGGAGATTATGAAGATGTGGAGCTTGGCATCATGGGTGAGGTTCACCCTGAGGTTACGGCAAAATATCAGATAAAAACAAGATGCTGCGTATGCGAGCTGCTGTTTGATACTGTATGCGAAATTTCAGATACAGACAAGGCTTACAGACAGCTTCCTAAGTACCCGTCAACATCAAGAGATATTGCGCTTCTTGTTGATGAGAGCATGGAAGTCGGAACAATCGAAAAGGTTATAAAGGCTGCGGCTTCTGAAATTCTCAAAAATGTTAAACTGTTTGACATATACAGAGGAGAGCAGGTTGCAGACGGCAAGAAGAGCGTTGCCTTCACACTGACATATCAGGATGAGAGCAAAACCCTTACAGACGATGATGTTGCTCCTGTACACAGCAATATACTTAAAGCTCTTGAAGAAACACTGGGAGCGGTTCTTCGTGAAATGTAAACGGGGAGTGCGGTTATGGAAAACAACAAAGTTAAAATCAGAATATACGGGCAGGAGTACACTATCGTAGGCGAAAGAAGTCAAGATGAGATTATCAAGGCGGCGCAGTATGTGGACGAGCGTATGCAGTTTATAGGCAGGAACTCCAATCTGGGCTCTACCACATCTTTGGCGGTGCTTTCGGCGGTTAACATAGCCGATGAGATATTTGCAGCAAAGGATGAGCTTGAAATGCTCAGAACACAGAATGCCCAGCTTGAAGCTGACGCCAAAAAATATGTGGATCTTTGGGATGACGCCAAAAAAACCGTAATACAGTACAGAAGCGAGATGGAGGATCTGCGACGCAAAGCGTCAGATGACTCACAGCTAAAAGAAATACAGAGAAGATACAAAGAACTCGAAAGCAGCTTCTTCGATCTTCAGATGGAAAACGTTCAGCTCAAAAGCAGACTGGACAAGACACAAAAATAAACGGCAAGAGGGTAAGAAGCGGTTCTATGAACGACAAAAGCATAAAAATTCTGGAATACAACAAAATAATTGAGATGCTCAAAGCGGGAGCTGCTTCCGAAATGACAAGGCAGGTAATATCACAGCTCAAACCCCTTACGGATATATATGAGATAAGACATCTGCTGCAGCAGACCACCGAGGCTGTAAAGGTGATTATGATCAAGGGCAACCCTCCTATGAGCGCGTTTTATGACATAGCGCCTGCTCTTATGAGAGCAAGGAAAGGCGGCACCCTGACAATGCAGCAGCTGCTTCAGATATCATACAATATGAGGACTGCAGGGACCATGAGCACATTTCTCGAAAAGGATCTGACCGATATACCTGCGCTTGATGCAATCAGAGAGGTAATCTCCGTAAACAGAGCTCTCGAAAACGAAATAACAAGATGTATTCTGTCAGAGGACGAAATGGCAGACACCGCCTCTTCTGAGCTTCGCAGCATCAGAAGAAGCATAGTAAGGCAGAACGAAGCCATCAAGGCCAAGATGAACCATATGCTGGGCTCTGCCGAAAACAAGACACTTCTGCAGGATTCCATCGTTACAATGAGAGACGGCAGATATGTAATACCCGTAAAACAGGAATACCGTTCCAGATTTCCGGGCATTGTTCATGACCAGTCGTCAACGGGAGCAACCCTGTTTATAGAGCCGCAGGTTATCGTCAACATGAACAATGAGCTCAAACAGCTTTTTCTCGACGAAAAAAAAGAAATCGACAGAATACTTGCAGAGCTTTCAGGCAGAGTTGCCGAGAATTATCACGGGCTTTACAACAACCAGAAGCTGCTGGTGGAGCTTGACTATATATTTGCAAAAGGCAAGTTTTCGCTTTCATACAGAGGTGAGGAGCCGCACATCAGCGACGAGGGCATACTTGATCTGAAGCAGGCAAGACATCCTCTGCTTGATCAGAAAAAAGCGGTTCCCATCAATGCTTCGCTGGGCAGAAGCTACAGCACGCTGATAATAACAGGGCCCAATACGGGAGGCAAAACAGTAACACTCAAAACGGCTGGACTTCTTTCGATGATGGCGGCATCGGGACTTCATATTCCGGCCTCCTCAGAGAGCATAATTCCGGTGTTTGAGGACATATTTGCGGATATAGGCGATGAGCAGAGCATAGAGCAGAGTCTTTCGACATTCTCATCGCATATGAACAACATAGTTAATATCGTTGACAGAGCAGGGCCGGGCTGCCTTGTGCTGCTTGACGAGCTTGGCGCGGGCACAGACCCCACAGAGGGGGCGGCGCTTGCAATAGCGGTTCTCGAAAAACTCAGGGCAAACGGCGCTCTGATATTTGCAACGACTCACTATACGGAGCTCAAAAAATATGCAATATCCACAGCAGGCGTTCAGAATGCCTCGATGGAATTTGATGTTGAAACCCTAAGCCCGACCTACAGGCTTACAATAGGAATACCGGGCAAATCAAACGCTTTTGAAATATCCCGCAAGCTGGGGCTTTCGGAGAGCATAATCGACAAGGCCAGAGAGCTTCTTGAGGGCAGAGATATAGAATTTGAGGATGTAATAGCAGCTCTTGAGGACGACCGCAAAAAAGCGGAGGAGGAGCGCGATCAGGCTATAGCTCTTAATATCGCAATGAAAAAACAGAAACAGGAGCTTGAGAAGCGTGAGGCCGAGATAAAACAGAAAAAATCAGAAATACTTGCAAAGGCAAGAGAAGAAGCAAGAGAAATAGTAAGAGAGGCAAAGGATACCACCAGAGAGGTTCAGAAAGAACTCAGAGAATTAAACAGAATAGACAGCATCGCAGAGCGAAACAAAGTGTTTGATGAGAGCAGACGAAAGGTCAGAAACCTTGAAGGCAGGTATCGTGAAAAAACAGTAAAGCAGGTAAACAGCAGACCCGTAAAAGCATCCGATTTGAAAATCGGCAACAGAGTCAGGGTGTTATCTCTTGATCAGAACGGCGAAATTACCGGTCTGCCTGACGATAAGGGCAATGTGACGGTGCAGATGGGGATACTCAAGGCCACCGTCAACATCAGAGACATAATGCTTATAGACGATGTCAAAAAACCAAAGCCTTCGCCTAAGCAGAGAAGCTACAGCAGTATGTATCAGGCCAAGGCCATGAATATGAGCACGACCATCAATGTCAGAGGCCAGAGCCTTGATGATGCCGTTATGAATGTGGACAAATATCTTGATGATGCGTTTATGGCAGGACTCAAGGAAGTAACCGTCATTCACGGCAGAGGCGAGGGAATCCTTCGAACGGGGCTTCAGCAGATGATGAAGCGCCACAAACACGTCAGAGATTTCCGCAAGGGCGCCTACAATGAGGGCGGAGACGGAGTTACAGTAGTACAGTTAAAATAGAGAGGTAAACAACAGATGAAAGATTACAGGCAGCTTATAGCTGAAACAATTGCGCCGCACGTGGAGGGACTTGAAGTTTCCGAAATCAGAGAAATGGTAGAGGTTCCCTCAGACAGCAAAATGGGAGATTATGCGTTCCCATGCTTCAGACTGGCAAAACTGCTTCGAAAAGCGCCGCCTTTAATTGCAAAATCAATAGCGGAGCAGATTGCGGCAGATGAGATGTTTGAAAAAGTCGAAAGCGTCAATGCGTATGTCAATATGTTCATATCAAGAGATGCATTTATCGGAGATACAGTCAGAGAGGTAATTGCAAAGGGCGATGCCTTCGGCTCATCGGACGTAGGGGCAGGCAGGAAGGTAATAGTAGAGTATTCCTCGCCTAACATTGCAAAGCCGTTTCATATCGGACATATCAGAAGTACGGTTATAGGCAACTCGATATACAAGATATATGACTTTCTGGGATATGATACTTTCAGAATAAATCATCTGGGAGATTACGGCACGCAGTTTGGCAAGATGATATGCGCCTACAGGCACTGGGGCAGCAAAGAGGATGTCATCAGAGAGCCTATCAAGACGCTTCTTGGATATTACACCAGATTCCATGTTGAGGTTGAAACTCACCCTGAGCTTGACGATGAGGCAAGAGAAATATTTGCAAAGCTTGAAAAAGGCGAGCCTGAGGAGGTTGAACTCTGGCAGTGGTTCAGAGAAGAATCCCTCAAGGAGTTTACAAGAGTATACAAGATGCTGGGAATCGAATTTGACTCCTACAACGGAGAAAGCTTTTATTCGGACAAGATGCCGAGATTTGTTGAGGAGCTCAAGGAGAAGGGACTGCTTGAGGAATCACAGGGAGCGCAGATTGTAAACCTTGAAGAATACGGTATGTCACCTGCCCTTATTACCAAATCAGACGGCTCTACATTGTATATAACAAGAGATATTGCAGCTGCCGTATACAGAAAAGAAACATATGATTTCTACAAAAACCTGTATGTTGTTGCATCGCAGCAGAATCTGCATTTCCAGCAGTGGATCAAGATTTTGGAGCTTATGGGCTATGAATGGGCAAAGGACTGTGTTCATATTCCGTTCGGGCTTGTATCTCTTGAAGAGGGAACAATGTCCACAAGACATGGCAGAGTTGTATTCCTCGAAGATGTACTAAACAGGGCTGTTGAGGAAACCAAAAAAATAATCAGAGAAAAAGGCGTTGCAACCGACAATATAGACGAAACCGCAAAACAGGTGGGTATCGGCGCCGTTATATTCCAGGAGCTGTCAAACAACAGAATCAAAGACTATGTGTTCTCATGGGACAAGGTGCTTGATTTCAACGGCGAAACAGGACCGTATGTGCAGTACACCTATGCAAGAGCCGCAAGCCTTATGAGAAGGGCGGATGAGAAAGCACTTGCAAAGGCACAGGCAGGCGATATAGATGTGTCATATATCAGAAGCGATGCGGCATATGAGCTTGTAAAGCTTCTTGAGGCATTCCCTGCGGCTGTTTCCGAAGCTGCGCAGAAATATGAGCCGTCCGTTGTGACAAGACATACAGTTGATATTGCGCAGAGCTTCAACAGATTCTATCACGATGAACATATCATAGTTGAAAATATCGAAGAACAGGCAGCAAAACTTGCACTTGCACAGGCTGCTAAGAATACTATAAAAAATGGTCTTGGACTGCTGGGAGTTCAGTGTCCGGAAAGGATGTAATTATATGATAAAATACGTTGGTGATGTATACAGACCGCCAAGTGAGGCGTACAGTCTGATAGTTCAGGCTACAATAGGCTGCACTCACAACAAATGCTCATTCTGCAAAATGTTCAAAGAAAAAAGGTTTCAGACAAGACCGACAGAGGATATTATTGCGGATTTTGCATGGGCAAGAAAAAGATACAGAAGCGTGCCGAGAGTTTTTCTGGCGGATGCAAATGCCCTGTGTCTTAAAACAGACAAACTGATGCCGATACTGACATATATAGAGGATAACTTCCCTGAATGCGAAAGAGTTACCATATACGGCAGAGCATCGGATATCCTGAGAAAAACAGAAGAAGAACTGGCAATGTTAAGAGAGCATGGCCTTACAATGGTATATATAGGCGCCGAATCCGGCAGTGATAAAGTGCTTGAAATGTGCCGCAAGGGCGAAACGAGGCAGCAGCTTATTGATGCTGTCAAAAGAATCGAAAAAGTCGGCATCAAGGCTTCGGTAACTTTCATAAGCGGGCTTGCAGGCAAAGACGGCTGGGAGGATCATGCGATACAGACAGGCACTATGATTACCGAGATGAACGCTTCATATGTAAGCCTTCTGACGCTTCTTGTGGATCCGCAGGCTCCTATGTATGATGATATACAAAGCGGCAGGCTCAAGCTGCTTACGCCGCAGGAGGTGCTTGCCGAGACTCATCTGATGCTTGAGAATGCAAACCCTCAAAAAACATGCATATTCAGAAGCAATCATGCCTCAAACTATCTGTCACTCAAAGGCGATCTGCCTCAGGACAGAGACAGATTTTTAGCGCAGATTGAAAACGCAATGAAAAACACCGGTATGTTAAAGGATGAAAGGTTCAGACTGCTTTAGATTAATGATATGAAGATATTGCTTACAACGCTTAATTCCAAATATGTTCATTCAAATCTGGCTCTCAAATATCTCTATGCGGCGGGGCTTCCCAACTGCTCCGGCCTTGAGATAAAGGAATTTACCATCAACAATGAGGACGACTATATATATACAGAGCTTGTCAGAAATGAATATGATGTAGTATGCTTTTCGTGCTACATATGGAATATAGAGAAAATTAAATATCTGTGTGAGAACCTCAAAAAAGCAAAGCCTGAAATACGCATTGTATGCGGAGGACCTGAGGTAAGCTATGATATGCGGGAGTTCCTTCTGGCAAATCCTGCAGTCGATGCCGTTATCTTTGGAGAGGGCGAATATGCTTTCAGTATGCTGTGCAGGGCGCTGACAAAGGGAAGCCCGAAGTTTCCCGAAATCAAAGGCCTTGCATACAGGGCGGGAAGCGACATCATCGTAAACGACCCTATGCCGCCCGTTAAATTCAGCAGTCTGCCGTTTCCGTATGCGGTGCTGCCTGCCGAGGAGGACAAAATCGTTTACTATGAATCCTCAAGAGGCTGTCCGTACAACTGCAGCTACTGTATTTCGTCATTAGATAAGACGGTAAGATCGCTGCCTGCTGACAGAGTAAAAGATGAGCTGTCATATTTCATACACAAGCGTGTGAAGCAGGTGAAGTTCATCGACAGGACCTTTAACTGGGACAAAAACAGGTGCATCGAGATACTTGAGTATCTGGCGCTTATGGATAACGGCGTGACCAATTTCCATTTTGAGCTTTGCGGCGACCTTATAGACGATCGTCTGATACAGCTTGCAGACAGCGTCAGAGCCGATCTGTTTCAGTTTGAGATAGGCATACAGACCACAAATCCGCTTACCCTGAAAGCCATAAACAGAAAAAGCGAAATCGAAACCTGCCTCAAAAACATACGAAAGCTTTCGTCTCTTGGGGCGGCACACGTTCATGTGGATCTGATTACAGGGCTTCCTTTTGAGGATATGAATTCACTTCGGACATCGTTTAACAACATATATCCTGTGGGAGCGGACTGCATACAGGTGGGATTTCTGAAGCTGCTCAAAGGAACAGCAGTCAGATATCACGAGGAGTTCTACAACTATATATACAGGAGCAGAGCTCCGTATGAGGTGATATCAAATTCATTTATGACATCAGGAGAGGTTGTAAGAGTAAAACAGCTTGAAAATGTGCTGGACCTGTTTTACAATAAAGGAGGTTTTGAGTTCACACTCAATTACCTTATTGCCGGCTCGGAAATGACACCGTTTGATTTTTATACGGAATTATCGGACTACTACTATATCAAAGGCTATCAGCACAGGAGCCATTCAAAAGAGGATCTTTACAGGATACTCTACGGATATGCCATGTGGAAATGCAGGAACTCCAAGGTTGACCGCGAAGAAGCCATGAGGTATCTGGAGCAGGATATCAGGCTGCGGCTCAATGAGGATGCAGTTAAAAAATTTATGAAAAAAGGATGGGAATTCCCTCAGGAGAGAAGATGGCAAGAGAATATAAGGATTTAAGACAGGAAAGATCGTTTGCAGCAAGAATAGGGATCAAACAGACGGTAAAAATCCCTATGGAGGAGCTGGATCTTAAAATCAGAGAAGACAGGATAGGCAGGTACTTCAAAAAGTATCTCAACAAGTTTGTGTTTGCCGAGTTCTCAGAGGAGTTTCTGAGCACATTCAAGGCCGCGGATATTATGAGAGGTGTGCCGATTCCGCTGAGAAAACAGGACATCAAAGAATTCAATGGGGGAGAAGGCCTTTCGATGCTTCATATTGCCGAGAATATGGCATGGGTAATCGGCTGCGATCCTCATTTCAAATACACACAGAGCTATGTTGACTGTATGGACAGACTGTACGGCAAAAAAATATGCGAGGGACTTCTCAAAGAAGGCAGAGATGCGGCAGAGCTCAAAGACTACGACAACGCCTGCATACATTTCAGAGCATCACTTTGTATGCAGCCTGACTATCTGCACGCAATGTATTCATATGCGAGAGTGTGCAGAGTAATGTACACAAGCAGCAAAAACAGAGAATATGTAGGCAGAATGAAAGCCGAATCTCTTGATTTCTTTGAATTTATGGTTGCGGTGCATCCAAGACACGCGCAGTCGTACTATTATCTGGGCTATGCGTATCTGAACATGGGACAGTACATCAAGGCAAGACTTGTATGGAATGATTTCCTCAGATTCAGCAAAAACAACAAAGACAAAAAAGAAATACGCAAGAGAATAGAGCAGATTGCAAAGCCGGTATACATAGAAGAAGGCTGCAATGACGTTATGGCAGGCAGATTTGAGGAAGGCATCAAAAAACTCGAAAACTTCCTTGACGATGAATACAGCAGATGGTGGCCGCTTCACTACTATCTGGGAGTGGCGTACGAAAGATGCGGCAGAACAGAGGATGCCGTAGAGAGATTCAAGCAGGTTCTCAAAATGAACGGAAGTCATCTTGAAACCATGGAAGAGCTTTATGCCATATATTCATCGGCAGGGGATGAAGCCGGAGCCAACAAATACCGCAAAAAAATGGCTATCATCAGAAAACAGCTTGAAGAAGAGGCCGAGGCTGTTGCCAGAGACGAAGAGAGAGAAAGCACAGTTTCGGGTATTGCAGAGTCTGAGGCTCTTGACAGAGAGTACGAAAAAACTCCTGTCGAAAAAATCATTCAAAAAGGCAATGAGGCGCAGTCAAAGCTTGATGCCATCAAAAAAGAAAGAGCAGAGGCGATGGACAGCGAGCTGGCTGAAGCAATGAAAAAAAGAAAACAGGAGGTTGCCAAGGGTTCAAGACCTACAAAGCGACTGAAATAACCAGTAATAAAATGAGAATACTGAGAAGTAAACATAAGGATAACCCACCGGTATATGATATCAGTGGGTTATTTATTTTGAGATGTTCAAAATGTTGCATAAATTCCCTGACGAAGGTGATTTACATATTCGGAGCAAACACATCTGATGCAGTGATTGTAATGGATGCAAGGTATATTATATGCAGATAACGATTTTGGGACTGCAGCAATGACCATATTCTGTCTGTTTTATAGCAGCTTATATAAGGTTACTAACAGATATTCAGCGGTACACAAAAGGATATAATATCGGTCAGGAGAGCGTCTTTTTTTATACGAAAGTAGTTTTTATAAAGCAATTTCAGGGAGTATACTTTTTACAAAGCAATTAGCTTTATATTTTTATTAAAAGGAGGAGCTTTAAAGTTATGATGGATGCAATTATTGGAGGATTCGGACAGGCTGTTGTCTGGATTATGATGATTTTTGCTGTGATTGGTGTAATTTTTTCGTTAAAAGACAGCGAAAAAGGTTTGGGCAGAGAGTGGATGCTGGGACTGGAGCAGATCGGAATTATTTCGTGGTCTGTGTGCGGCTTTATGACTCTGCTTCCGTATATTGAGATGCTGGCGCAGCTTGTTTTTACGAAATACTGCGGACTGTTCGGAGTGGATCCGTCTGTTCTGGCAAGCGGTTTTGTATCAGTTGATATGGGAGGATATTATCTTGCAAAACATTTGTCAACATCAAATGAAGTATGGATGATGGCGACAACATCAGGCTATCTGTTGGGACCTGTTATCTGTTTCTTTATCCCTGTAGGACTGGCGCTGTTCCCGAAACGGGATCATAAATATTTCAGTTTGGGACTTCTTGCAGGAATCATGTCTATTCCTTTTGGTATATTCATAACAGCAACCCTGATGAAGCTGTTTAACCCGAAACTTCGTCCTGAAATCAGCACTTCGGGAGAGAGCACGATGCAGCTGCATTATACATGGGATACAATAATTATGAATATACTGCCTATGGCAATTCTTTGTGTTATAATTGCGGTGGGTCTTTATCTGAAACCGGACTGGGTTACAAATGTTTTCTTATGGTTTGCCAATATTCTTAATATAATACTTAAAATCGCATTTGTTTTATCGATAATCAACTATTATACAGGAATATTTACAAGCCTGTTCGGTGATGCATGGAAGCTTCAGCCGATTCTGGCAGATGAGGCGGATCAGTTCAGAGGCGCAGAACTTTGCTTTGCAATAGGTCTGATGCTGTGTGGCGCATATCCTATGATTTACTGCATACAGAAAGCCTTTGCAAAGCCGCTGGAAAAAATCGGATCCAAAATCGGGTTTACCAAATCAGGAGCGACAGCAATGGTGGGAACTATGTGCAATGCCATGGCATTTGTAAGACTTTTCCCTGAATTAAGACCTAAGGATAAGGTAAGAGGTCTGGCGTTTGCAATCTGTTCTTCATATGTATTAGCCGACGCATTGTCGTTTACGATGAATTTCCAGCCTAATTTCTTTATTTTTATAACATTAGGCAAAATATGCGGAGGCATTATAGCGATACTGATTGCTGATGTGCTTGTTAAAAAAACAGTTGAAAAATATGAGAAAATTGACCGTGCGACAGGTGTTATCGGAGAAAACGAATACCTGGAGGCGTAGTTACAAAAGGAAGTGAGAAAATTGAGCAAAACAGGAACGGCAATGGATACAGCGTGGGACAGACGAAAAAAACACATTAAACTTGATACAGGAATAAATATGACCTATGTTGAAGGCGGCAATCCTGATGGTGAGAATATGATTATGCTGCACGGTTATACGGATTCATCAAGAGCTTTTCAGGGCATGATGAGGCTTATGGCAGACAGGTACCATATGTATGCGCTGGATTTAAGAGGACATGGTGATACAGACAAGCCGAAACAGTTTGCGTACACTGTCCAGCAGCATGTAGAGGATGTGACATCATTTTTGAATCAGATGAAAATAGAATCCTTTTGCGGGGCAGGACATTCCATGGGAAGCGTTGTACTGCAGGGACTTGGGTTTTCGATACCGGATCGTGTGAAGGGCCTGTTTCTGATGTCAAGCTTTGCCAGATTCCATCATGATATCAATGATATGAAATCTTTTAACGAGCTGTTTGACGGCTATGAGAAAAATCCGCCTTCCAAAGAAGAATGGATTCCGAATTACAGAAACTATTATGACCAGGATTTTCCGGACTATCTTGAGGAGGCAATGAGCATGTGGCCAAGCCACTGCTGGAAGGCAGGATGGTACGGACTGGAATCCGTAGATTTTACGAAGTTTGCAGGGATGATTACAGCTCCCGTAATGTTGGTGTGGGGAGGTCTGGATGATCTGGTGACAGAAGAACATCGCAAAGAGCTGATAGAACTGCTGCCGGATGCCGGGCACAAGGTATATCCTGAAAACACGCATGAGCTTAATCAGGAAATAACAGAAGAGATTGTCAGCGATATTATACAATTCTTTGGAAATATAAAATAAGAGAGGGCTTCCTGCGGGAAGCTCTTTTGCAGTGGCAAAATAACAGGATATGCTGATATATACGAAAGTATATATCAGTAAGAACCGGGCGGGCAATAGTAAACATAAGGATATGTGAATAGTGGACTAAAGGTTGTTTTCATGAGTTTAAATATTTTCTAAAATTTTAGTAAACTTATTGTTGAAGCGGATTTTATAGATATGATGAATATTAAAATCCGGCTAAGTATATTTAGGAGGTTGGAATGTTTAACTCATTTGGGTGGATTGTAATTTCGTTCGTTTTGTGTATGGCAATTGTTACTTACATTTCATACAGAAAAACAAAAGGCAGTGATTTACAATCTTCTACAGGCTATTACTTGGGAGGAAACTCTCTTGCAGGTATTGTCATCTGCGCATCGCTGGTAATGACAGACCTTTCTGCGGAGCAGCTTGTCGGAAACAACGGTCAGTCAGTATTTGTCGGCATGGGAGTATGGGCAACCCAGGGTATGTTCTGGACAGGTCTTGTTATTGCAGGTCTGGTGATTCTGCCGGCGCTGCTCAAAGCGGGCGTTATCACGCTGCCGCAGTTTTTTGAAAAAAGATTTGACAAAGCCACGAGGGCGATTATTGCAATTGTAATGATTTTATCGTATGTAATATGCTTCCTGCCTGCAGCTTTATATGCAGGGGCTCAGATTTTTGTAAATCTTATTAATCTGGACAAGCTGATGGGAGTATCGAATTTCACTGCAATTGTAATTGTAATCATGCTGCTGCTTGCAATATCGCTGGGATATGTTCTCTGCGGAGGAATGAAGGCTATTGCGGTTTCCGATACGGTTTTTGGCGGTGCGATGTTTGCAGTCGGTATTGCTATACCTGCTGCATGCTTTGTGTTCCTTTCAACTCAGCTTGGAGGAGACGGCTCGTTTATTGACGGACTTGATAAATTCCTGACAACAAGACCGGAAATGATGAATGCGTGGAATGAAGCAACATCAAATGCTCCATGGTGGCCATGGCCTGTAATTATTACAGGACTTCTTGTTAATAATGTTTATTTTGCAGGAGCAAACCAGTCGATTATACAGAGAGCTCTTGCAGCCAGAAGTCTTGCGTCTGCTCAAAAGGGCATGATTTTAGCGGGACTGGTCGATTTTTTCAGCCCTATATTCCTTGTAATACCGGGAATATGTGCAGCGCTTGCATGGCCTGATATGGATTTTGGAAACGGTGATTCAGTATTTGGTATGATTTCTCAGGCAGTGCTTCCGACATGGTTCCTTGGAATATATGCGGCTGTTCTGTTCGGCGCTATTCTTTCAACCGTAAACGGTCTGGTGAATTCTATTCAGACTATGTTTGCCATGGATATATACAAGCAGTATCTTAAGAAAGATGCAGACGATTATCAGTGCGTGAAAATCGGAAGAAGGTTTGCTATAATTGTGGCTGTATTTTCAGCGTGTTTTGCGCCATGTCTTCTTGTTATGTCAGGGGTTACAACTTTTATTCAGTCAACACTGGCAATATTAAACTCGCCGATACTGGTAATACTGCTGTTTGGAATATTCTCAAAGAAGGCTTCCGCGTACGCCGCAAAGGTTATGATGATAACTCATATTGCAGCATATGTTCTTTTGAATTATCTGCTGCCTGTGGCATTCCCTGTGCTGGGAGAGGTTCATTACTTCTACTGGACAGCTGTGCTGTTTATAATTGACTGTCTGATTATGATAATCGTATCAAAATTCAGACCTAGAGCTGAGGATTTCATAGAGAATACAGAAAAGCATTATGAGGTGGACATGACCCCTTGGAAATACAGAAAGCATATGACAATCGTAATTATAGCCATTACTGTCGTATTCTATTGTGTTTTCTCGCCTTTCGGACTTGGCAAGGCAGATACCACCA
>CAVJEY010000002.1:3247-9133 GCA_963648745.1 Christensenellaceae bacterium Phil1 | reverse complement strand
CAGCAGCACCTTCAGCAGGAGCAGGCTGCCGCATCTCAGGCAGTTGATGCAGAATAAAAACACCTTTTTATAAACGGGCAAAAGGCCATCCTGACGGAGGGTCTTTTGTCTGTTTCACAGATTGCTGATAAGGATGGTGAATGTAATGAATAGTATTGACAAAAAAAGCACGGCTTACAGAATGACGGGAGTATTTCTTATTGTTGCAGCTACGGTGCTGTGGGGAAGCTCTTTTGCAGTCAGAAAAGCCGCCATGGCAGATATAGGACCGTTAATGTTTAATGCTATGAGGTTTTTTGCGGCTTTTGTTTTTATGCTGATTGTATTTTTTGTACGCAGAATATTTACCGGCAGAGATAAGCAGGTAAATACTGCTTTCGGAAAGCAGATAAAAGCGGGGATGATTATAGGGATGCTCTATGGCATAGGATCCGTGTTTCAGCAGATTGGTCTTAATCTTGTATCTGCCGGAGAAACAGGTTTTGTTACTTCGCTGTATTCAGTTATGGTGCCTGTACTGGCAAGGATTCTGTTCAAAACAAAAATACGTCCTGCAGTCTGGGTTGCAGTTGTTTTTTCAGGGACAGGTCTTTATTTTGTAACAGGCGGAGGAGTTACTGCAGACAGCGGAATGCTTATATTGCTTATGTGCGCATTTTGCTTCGCACTGCAGATTATAGCCATCGCAAAATTTATAGAGGCAAACGATGCGCTGCTGCTTGTGATAGTGCAGCTTGGCATAGGTGCTGCTGTGAATCTGATAATGGCGGTTATAGCTGCAGAGCCGTTTGAAATAAATATGGTATACGAGGCTGCTGCGCCTGTTCTGTATACAGGAATAATGTCTCTTGGAGTGGCAAACTTCTGCCAGTTTGCGGGGCAAAGCAGGGTATCGCCGACAGTTGCAGCCATAATATGCAGCTTTGAATCTGTTTTTGGTCTTTTGTTCGGAATTATATTGCTTGACGAAAAAATGACAGGTATGAAACTGACAGGCTGTGTGTTTATTCTGGCGGCTGTTATTCTTTCGCAGCTCAAAGGAAAAAACAGAGGTATGGAATAAAACCATACCTCTGTGGCGAAAAAGTAAACTCTAAAGCTATATACGTTTACATCTGCATCATTTCAATAACCACTCCGAACGGATCCTTAAACATCATCCAGTAAGCGGTTCCGCCTGCGGCATCAGGTGTTTCCCAGCCCATCGGTGCGGCAAAGGGATGAATATCGTATTCAGCCAGCTTTTTAACGTATGCCTGTATGTCATCAACAAGAAATGACATATGCTCTTTGCCGTTATAGTCGGACATATCTGAGCCTTCAAGGTCTCTTGAGTTTTCAAATTCAATCAGCTCAACCTGACTGCCGTCAGCGCATTTGAGATGCGCAATCCTGTGAAGCACGTCTCCAAGTCCCATAGCTCTTGTTTCATTAAAATCTGTTACCCATTCACACGGACCGTCTGAAATCTCAAGTCCGAGAACACCATTGTAAAATTCTATTGCCTTGTTAATATCTTCAACAACAACCCCGGCGTGGACAAATCCTAATACTTTCATTGTAAAATTTCCTTTCTCTGCTGCCTTGCGCAGCAATAACCGATTATAAGCATAACCACCGGCAGGCCAATGGTTATGCAGTGTATACTAATAGCTTATCTGTTCAAGCTCTGCAAGAACATCTTTCATAATTTCAGGATAATCATCCTTGAATATTCTGAATAAAGTCTGATTCATATAGCTTGAATCCTCTGGAGTGTCAGCTACAGCAGGCGCATATTTCCTTATAACCTCAACTGCTTTTGGAACCTCCATAGCTTCAAACAATCTGAGATTCGGTCTTACAAATTTCATAATCTTCACCTCCGGCTCTATAACTCAATAATAATTTTTGACGGCAAAACACTTCTGTCCATAGCATGATCAAATGCCTGCTGACCTTCGCTCAGTTTGAATTTCCTGCCTATATATTTGGTAACATCAATTCTCTTGTCGGCAATCATCTTTGCAACCTCTTCAAATTCAGGCTTTGTATAGCCGTAGCTGCCTGTAACGGCTTTTTCATCTTCAGTGAGGTCGTAAAGGTTAAGAGCTTCTCTGTCTCCGGGAACCTCGGCAACGATTACGGCAGTGCCGCCGTTCTTCATGCATATGATGTGCTCGTTGGCATTTCTTACGCCGCCCTTGATGTCTATATATGCGTCATATCCGAACTCGCTGGTTGCAAGCTCCATCAGCTTTGTATAGAATCCCGGCTCATTGCAGTTAACAAAAGCATCGATTACTCCGCTGTCAAGATATGGCTGCGCTCTTTCAGGCACTGCATCGGTAACTACAATTTTGCTTACTCCCTGACCGCGGGCAGTTTCGGCAAGAAGCCCTGTAAGACCGCCGACTCCGCTTATCAGCAGTTCCTGTCCTGCTTTAATGCCTGATTTTTTCAGAGCATGATATACTACGGTTGTAGGCTCGATAAGAGCGCCTTCGTCAAATGTCATATTGTCATCGATTTTTATAACATTGTAAGGCGGTACCAGCTGATATTCCGCTGCAGCAGAAGAACCGCCTGTTCCACGGAATACAGTAGGACATAAATTTGTCAGTCCCGCTTTGCAGAACTCACATTTGTGGCACGGGTGGTTAGGGAACACCGCAACCTTGTCTCCGGGTCTGATGCCTTCCATTTCACCGGGATCTACAACTGTGCCACTGTATTCGTGACCCCAGATCTGACCCTCCATACTTCCGTCCATAAATCCGTGCTTGTCAGTTCCGCATATTGCGACAGCATGAATTTTAACCAGAACGTTTTTTCCGTCTGCCTCAGGTGTTTTTACTTCTTCGTAAAAGATTTCACCGGGCTTACCCATTCTTGATACATACATATATAAACCTCCATCTTTTAATAACAGAACCGGCAAAGAAACTGCAGTCTGTCTATAATCATAAATATATGCTGCTAAAGCCTTGCGGCCATAGTGATATTGACAAGGCAATTATAGCGGAGTTTCCGAAAAATCAATATATCCCAACGTATATACTTAGGTAGCAATAAGTACATTTTTGTATGACGGCATATCCGGGCAGAATTGCAGAATCTGCAGTTATCAGTGAAAACAAAAGGGTACCGGTGGTATAATATACATAGGGATAATCCGGATAAGCGGCAGGCTGCCGGCACAACAAAGTAATAAAGCAAACGAGTACACAAAAAGTAGCCATAAGTATGTATATCAGAGGCACATTTTATAAGATAATATACCAAAGAGCGATACGGCAAAAAACCGAATTATTTTTTGAGCTCCACAGACAGTAACAGATAGGAGAGGTTTTCGGAATGAAAAAGAACATGGAAGAAATAACAGCGTATATACGGAGTCTTAGAAATATGTATCCGGCAGACCTGCCCAGGGGCAGTGAACTTGTAAAAGAAGGAATGGAAATAGGAAATACATTTGAAGCAGGCTATAACAGGTTCTGTCTTGAAAATGGATATGACAATCATATTGAATACAAAAAAGAATGTATGAAAGAGGGCAAAATTGTCTGGCAGATACTTCTGGGTCTTGGCACACTGGATGAGCAGATTAAAGGTATCAAAGACATTTATGAATACTGTCAGAAGCTAGGCTTTGAAATGAACGTTATTCAGACGATTCCATCACCGATAGTTGCGCTTCCCAAGGAACTTAGAGCGCAGGCTCCAAAGACGACAAGCTATATGATTGATGACTTTGAAGACTACAAAAAGCATCTTGATGCGGCTCCTCTTGAGATTTTTTTCTGCGACCATCATCTGTGCACTCCCGATGCGGTTAATTCAACAATAAACGCAATTAAAGCAGGTTCGACTCATGTAGGCGAATTCTCACAGTTTATCTGGGATCATCCGGGATTCAACGATGATGTGAAAAGATATTCCGATATGGTCAGATCCTTTGGGATTATGGCATCCAAGAGAGACAGGTTTTTTACTGCCGAAAGCTATCTTGACGACGGTTTTCCGGGATTCTGCATGGATCTTGTTTCCTATGCGGCATATGCAATGCTTGAAAAATACATAACGGTTGATTTGTGCGGAGCCAGATACACATGCAGCTTCGGAGGACTCCTTGCAGAATGTGAATCAAGAATGCCTCTTGCCATGGCTCTGTCGGAGCTGCTTGCCGTTGAGGATCAGCCGGGGCTGTCATACATCAACAGCTCCACTACAAAACAGTGGGCGCATGATATTGATGCCAATTACGGATTCTCGGCGCAGGAATTTCTTCTTGAAATTCTGTGCGAAAGAAAATACAAAATGGGGCTTGGCATTAATCCTGTTTCAATTACAGAGGCGCTGAGAGTGCCTACAACTCAGGAGCTTTGCAATATTCTTTCGGCGGGCATGAGACTGCTTGAAAACATAGAAGAGTGGGACAGGATAATAGACTGGAGCCTTTATGAGAAAAAAAGAGACGGCATTATAAAACAGGCCAAAATAATGTTCAGCAATATTCTTGAGGGATTTGAAGCTGCGGGAATTGACATAAAGGATCCTCTGCTGTGGCTGCTTATACTCAAAAAATTCAATAGAAGCAGTTTTGAAACCATGTTCCATCCAAGTGTTGATGAATTCGGAGAATTCAGGCCGTACTATCCTACAGAGCTCGGACGTGATACAATCTGCAGGAGGGATGCAATAATTGAGAGAATGGACGCAGACGGACTGAAAGATGTTCTGAAAGGCAGAAAAATAGTAGTGGCATCGGCTGATACGCATACATACGGGCTCAATCTTGTCGAGGGAGCACTGAAATGGGCAGGCGCGGATGTTGTAAACGGAGGACTTGACATAGAGCCTGTGGAGGTTCTTGATATTGCCGACGAGGAAGATTCAAGCATAATCGGAATAAGCGCTCATAACGGACAGGCGCTGGGCTTTGCCAGAAACCTCAAAGAGCTTGCGGCTGCGCGCAAAAAAGACTATTTTGTATTTATGGGAGGCATACTTAACGGAATTCTGCCGGGACACTCGGAGCCTTCCGATGTAAGCGGACTGATTGATGAGCTTGGCATACACGCCGATGATGATATTGAAAAGACAATAAGAAAAATTGCAAACCTATAGAGACTGTTATCTGCATACATATAGCGGTCGGTGTCATAATGCGATACAGACAATTACACACTGAAAGTTCATATGAAGTATCTCCTGAGAATACCGGGAGATTAAGACAGGAGAGCATTTGTGGCAGGTAAGAGCGCAGATGCTCTTTTACCGTACAGGGCGGTCTGATTAAAGGACTTTTTTATTCTTTGTATTTTTTGTATAATTGACATAACAGGAGTGGTTTTAATATGGAATATATATTAGGCATAGATACGGGCGGGACGTATACTGACGGTGTGGTAATCTGTGCGCATGACAGACATATTGTGGCAAAAGCCAAGGTTTTTACAACACATGATGAGCTTTCGGACGGAATCCGCAGATGTATAGCCGAAATGAAATTTGACGATGTAAAAAAAATAAGGGAAGTGCATCTGTCCAGTACAATAGCCGTCAACAAAATACTTGAGGGCGGAGCCGAATCCATAGGTCTGCTGCAGATAGGCAGAAGTGTAGAGGGAAAGCTTCCGTGCAGATACAGATATACTGTCAGCCTGCCTCAGAACTGCAGCAAGGGATTTGCAGAGATAAACGAATGTGATACTGATGAAATCAGAAAAACATTTTTTGGAAACGTGAAGGCTGTTGTAGTGACGGCGGCGCCGTCAAAATACAGCGCCGATACAGAATACTACATTGCCCAGAACCTTGAAGAAAAGCTGGGCATGAAATGCGAGGGCGCTTCATGTGTATGTGAGCATGATGATTACTATACCAAAACAGTAAATGCTGTAT
>CAVJEY010000002.1:0-3237 GCA_963648745.1 Christensenellaceae bacterium Phil1 | reverse complement strand
TTCATAAACAGCATAAGAACAATCGTCAGAGAGTACGGTATCGCAGATAATGTTTTTATAGTCAATGCGCTGGGAAAACTCATTTCATGTGATGAAGCTGCCGCAAATCCGCTTGAAACGGTTTTTTCGGGACTGGCGGCAAGTGTGAACGGAGGAACAGCTTTAACAGACGAAAAAGATTTCCTTCTTATCGATATGGGAGGCACAAGCTCGGAGGTTACACGCATTACAGGCGGAAGCTTCGGCGAAACCAAAGGAACTGCAAAGATTGACGGCTATGCGGTTAAAGAAAAAACAATGAATATCAAAAGCTACGGTGTAGGGGGAGACAGCTATATACGCATTACGCAGTGCAGGGACATAGCTGTCGGACCTCAGAGGGCAGTGCCTTTGTGCGTTGCGGCAGCTGTATATCCCTGGCTTTACGATGAGATTTTAAATTATAAAAAAAATGAAAACTATGAGCTGCTTACAGCACAGGAAATCAACTGCTATATCGGAGTTAAAGGAGCATCGCTGATTGGCCTTTCTCCTATGGAATCCCTGACGGCAAGATATCTTGCAGATAATCCGCACAATGTATTTTATATAGCAGAGCATTTTGATACTGATGTGGATGCGCTTCATATGGACAGGCTTGTTAAACAGAATGCAGTAAGACTTATTTCCTTAACGCCTACGGATATACTTCATGCAGAGGGCAGATTTAACAGATGGGACAGCAGGATTTCAGACGCTGCTGTAACGAGAATGGCAGATGCGGCAGGCGCCGATAAAGAAGAGTTTTTGGAGCTTGTTAATGAGAATATAATAAATGCGCTGTCCAAGGTATGTATGCAGGGAATTGCGGCATTTGAGGATGTTGAGTTCGATTTTGATGAATGCAGCGGAGCGGAATTTCTTCTGAGCAGTTTTTTTGAAAACAGAAACAGGCTGCTGAAAACGGAATTCAGCATTGACAGACCTATAGTTGCAGTCGGTGCTCCCGCAGGAGCATGGATGGGCAGGGTGGCAGAGAGAATGAAAACAAAAGCAGTGATTCCGGAGCACGGAGAGGTTGCAAACGCTTACGGAGCAGCTATTGCAGCGCACAGCCAGAGAGCAGGTGAGACATGACATATGTACTGGGGATTGACACCGGCGGAACTTATACCGATGCTGTCATTATTGAAAACAAATCGAAGAAGATAATAAGCAAGGCAAAGGTCCTGACAACAAAAAACGATCTGAAAGCAGGAATAGAAAACGTTATCGAAAGACTTGACATATCAGACAGAGGAATGATTAAAATGGTATGCCTGTCTACAACGCTGGCGACAAATGCGGTAGTCGAAAAACGGGGATACAAGACGGCTCTCATAAGCATAGGCAGAGAACCTGCCGAAAACACACCGGCGCAGTATGTGTATACGGTTTCTGGAAAAATCAGCATCAGGGGCTGCGAAACAGAGCCGCTGATAGAAAGCGAAATCATAAAAGCTGCAGAAGATATAAAAACAAAGGCCGATGCTGTTGCCGTTTCAGGCTATGCAAGCGTCAGAAACCCTTCGCAGGAAATCAGGGTAAGAGATATTGTAAAGTCTGTGACAGGACTTCCTGTTTTCTGCGCCCATGAACTTTCGGGAACTTTAGGCTTTGAAGAAAGAACAAATACAGCAATATTAAATGCGGGACTGATTGGAATTGTAAGTGAATTTATTGCGGCCACAAAAGAGGCGCTGCGCAGCAAGGGCATTTTCGGAAGAATGATGATAGTAAAAAGTGACGGCAGTCTTATGGACGAAAAGCTTGCAGCCGAAAGACCTATAGAGACTGTGCTGTCCGGGCCTGCGGCAAGCATAACAGGAGCTGTAGAGCTCAGCAATACAGACAATGCGATTCTCCTTGACATGGGAGGGACCACGGTGGATACAGCAGATTACAGCAACGGAAGTGTAAAAATAAGCTGTAACGGCGCCAGAGCTGCCGAATGGAGAACAAGCGTAAGAGCTGTTGCTGTATCAACATACGGAATAGGAGGAGACAGCTGGATTCAGGCAGACGGCGGCAGTATAAAAGCAGGTCCGCTGAAGGCAGAGCCCGTATCAAGAATCAGCTATGAGCACAAAGGATATCTGGAGGAGCTGAAAGCAATAGATAATATGCCCATATCCTTTGAAAAAAAGATGAAATACAGTACAGGCTATATATATATCGGAAAAAGAGATGACATATCAGAAGAGCCTCATACATATATGTACTTTGAAAAAAACGGCATACCGGTGCCGGAGGATATGCATACAGTTGATATAACGCCGACAGATCTGCTGTGCACAAAAGGACTTTATACTGACGGACTTGATGCTGAAGCTGCGCAAATCAGGCTTGGAATCATAGCGGATTATCTGGGCACCGAAACAGGGGAGCTTGTTCGCAGGATGACGGAAGAGGTTGAAAAAACTGTTTTTATGACCTGTCTGCAGAGCTTTGCCGATTTTTCGGAAAAAAACATAAATCTGAGAGAAGAGCCTGCGGCTGTTTATCTGGCAGACAAGATGTTTTCAGAAAAACCCGCCAGCTTCCTGAAAGTCAAAGGGCGGTTAAAAAAGCCTGTAGTAGCAGTGGGAGCACCTGTCAGAGCATGGCTGCCGTATATTGCAAAGCGCCTGAATACGGAAATTATTATTCCCGAAAACAGCGAGGTAGCCAATGCGGTCGGGGCAGCACTCGGATATATATACGAAAGGTCAGAGGCGCTGGTGCGAAAAGAAAAAAGCAGAGACGAGTATTATCTGTTTTTGCCCCATGAAAAGCGGCTGTTTGCAACAAGGGAAGAAGCACTTGAGGCAGGATTAAGGGAGCTTGAGGAGGATGTGTATTCAAAGGCATTGAGAGCGGGGTGCAGAGCCCCTGAAATTACGGTTGATTATGAGGATGTCTATGTAGATGCTTTCGGCAACAGTGAAAGCACCTATGTGGAAACAAGGATTACGGCAGAAGCGACCGGAAATCCGGATATCTGACAGTGCTTAGGGCAATTGCGTGAAACACAAATGTAACTGAACAGGAAACTGTGTACCTTATGCAGGGTATTCGGTTTCCTGCTTTTGTTTTTTGCTCTGAAATGTTAAATTCCCTGATAAAGGTAATTTAATATTCCAGAGGCTCTAAGAGAAAACCTCTATTGCAGTGATTGCAACGGGGCAGGGGATGTGGAGCAAGGCAGGAAGCCTGAAAATAACGTAAAAAAGGTGCGAT
>CAVJEY010000001.1:8670-42911 GCA_963648745.1 Christensenellaceae bacterium Phil1 | reverse complement strand
GTGCATATATTGCAGCTATAACCATAAAGACTGAGCCGCATATTCCAAGCGCAGGGAACACAAATCTCCTGACTTTGCCAAACTCTGCCGCTTTTTTCATAAAACCGATGAATACAGGAATATAAAGGGCATACAGTGTGACTATCGGAAGCTCTGATGAGTCAAATCCGAAGAATCCCAGATAGTTTACCGTACCGAGGTTGGCAAGGTAGAAAAACAGGAACCAGATACCGCACATCATCAGTCCGAGGATTGCTGAATTGTTGGCCATGTTTGACTCTGCATCGACCTGTGCAAAGAGCTTTGCTTTAGGTCCTTCACCTCTTGCAGCTATCGAATATATACCTCTTGTGCAGCCGAGCATAAGTCCGTTCAGTGTGCCCATGCATGAAATTGCCACAAACAGATTGAGCACTGTTCCGAACACCTTGCCGAATACGTTAATATATGCAACTGTAGCTCCGTCGGTTATGAGCTGCTCTACTGTAGCTCCGCCTGCAACTCCCACATAGTATGCAATATAAATTACAGCTATGATGATTCCGCCTGCAACAAGAGCTATAGGGAGGTTTTTCTTTGAATCTTTGAGTTCTGAATTTATGGATGTGGCTATAATCCAGCCTTCATATGCAAATGATGTTGCAACTATTGATGCAAACAGCGGATTGCTTGTTGCTGTTTCTGCCATATCGATGCCTGTGGTTGTCATATTCTCTATCAGAACTCCGTTTTCTGATACAAGACCGCATATAATTCCCACTATCGCCATAAGGAGAAGCGGTATAAGTTTGATAATTGTTGTCGTAACCTGAAAATATCCGGCAATTTTAGGTGAGATAGCATTGATAAAATATGCTGCGCACATAAAGAATACCGAAAGAGCCATACATTCCGGTCCTACAACGCATCCGCCTTCCGCTGCCGGTATCATCATAGGAAACTCAGGCCATGCCGATGTTATAAATACAAGAGTGAATCTTGCCGACAGCCATGCCAGCACTGAAGTAATCGCAGGATAGTATATGAATGTCATAAACCAGCCTATTGCGTAACCGTATTTGCCGCCTACAGCAGCCTCCGCATAGTCAACTATACCGTTTACTTTTTCGTATTTTGTAGCCATAACCGCAAATGCAAGGATACACGAAAGCATGATGCAGCCTCCGACTATCCACGCAAGTATGCCAAGCGGCATATTGCCGTTTGTCTTTGTTAAAATTGTCTGTGCCTTAAAAAATACGCCGCTGCCTATTACTATACCTACTACCAGAGCTATTGCCGTCAGCAGACCGTATTTTTTTTCAAGTCCGTTGTTCATTTTACTTCCTTCCTTCTTTATATTTTATTCGTACTTTCTTATTTTACATAGTTTCTGTTGCAATGTCAATAATTACTAATGTTATTATCGTTTTGCTGCGCAACGCCACAAATGGCAGAGCCCGAAACAGACTCTGCCACACAGGTGTTTGATATAAACAAGCTATTCAGCTTTTTCCTTGTTTTTTTTCATCATAAATGCAAGCGATACTGCACATCCGCCCCAAAGGCCTATGCACGCTATGCACATCATTACTATTGCACTAGCACTCATATAACCGTACCTCCTTAGTCATCATATCCCGGAGCATCATCAGGCTTGATATAGAAGCTCTTCTTGCCTTTGACAGCTGTAAGAACTATAGCGCCGATTGCTATAACCGCAACTACGCCCCAGCCGAAGCCTGACGGATATCCGCCGTAGCCGTCTTTAATAAATGTAATCAGGTTGATGATGAATGTATATCCGAGAACTATAATTGTTACGAACTTCAGGCACCATGTCCACCATTTGCCAACACTGAAGTTTGAATATTCGTTTGCTGCAGCTCTGAGTTTTTCAGGGTTGAAGAACCATCCGATAAGGATAAGCTCGATAACACCGCTGGCAACGATACCGATGTTGTTGCAGATGTAATCCGTAAAGTCAAGGATATATAATCCTGCTCCTGTAATAAACAGAATACTGATTATGAATGTAGGAACAAGTACAACAGTAACTGTTTTCTTGTGACCCATTTCAAATTTGTCCTCGATACCTGTTACTACAGCCTGGATAATTGATACCAGTGAAGTAAGTCCTGCCGTAAACAGTGATACGAAGAAGCATATTCCGAATAACGCATTGAGCGCAGGAAGTGTGCTGATTGCTGTAGGGAATACGCAGAATGCAAGGCCAACGCCTGATGCTGCAACATCTTCAACAGGAACACCCTGTTCAAGTGCCATATATCCCATTATCGAGAAAATACCGATTCCCGCAAACACTTCAAATCCGTGGTTTGTGCAGGCAGTCAGACACGCTGTGTTTACAACGTCCTCTGTCTTAGGCAGATAGCTTGCATAGCTGATCATGATTGCAAATGCAATCGATAAGCTGAAGAATACCTGTCCGTAGGCTGCTACCCATACGCTCGGCTCTTTGATTGCCGACCAGTCAGGAGTAAACATATATGCAAGTCCGTCTACTGCGCCCGGAAGTGTGATACCTCTTACTACCAGTATGATGCAGCATAACATCAGTACAGGCAGACATATCTTGCAGGCAATGTCGATACCCTTGTTGATACCTTTGTACATAATGAAAGCAACTATTGCCCATATAATGATAAACGGTATAATCAGGTGAGTTTTGATTCCTCCGAGCTGAGTCAGTGTATCGCTGATACCCAGATATTCATAGAAGAATGATGTTGCATCATCTCCCCATGCCTGAGTGCAGGAGAATCCGATATAGCTTACTACCCATACAACTATTGCGAAGTAGTATATGGAAATCAGGAATGAAACCATTACCTGAACCCAGCCGAGCCATTCAAACTTCCTGTTGATTCTTGCGAATGTGCCCGGAGCACCTGCTTTGTATGTTTTACCTAATGTGTATTCCAGGATAAGAATAGGAATACCTGCTGTCAAAATTGCAAACAGATACGGAAAAATAAATGCACCGCCGCCGTTGGTAGCCGCTATGTAAGGGAATCTCCACAGATTGCCCAGACCTACGGCCGAACCTATTGCAGCGAGAATAAATCCAAGTTTGCTGTTCCATTGTTCTCTCAATGTAATTCACTCTCCTCAAATAAAATTTTCATAATAACTTACTGTTACAGCGGAACCGCTGTTTTTAAGATGACCTAAACAGTATATGACAGAAAAAAGCGTGTGTCAATAGGGAATTGTTGCTTAGCACAAAATTCTTTTTTATTTTTTGTTTTATATCACAAAAAACTTATCCCTCTTTGTGCAAACCCCACAAAGAACCTGTTTGAATTTTGTATCAATTTTGTTTCTGCCTTTATTTTTGCCCGACCCCGGTTTTTTTGAACTCTGCCGCGAATATATTAATATAAGGCAAAGTGCTATGTCGTTTGAGTTCGGTATTATTGATTTTTATCTCAAAAAATGATATATTACTTTATGGTGTCAGCTTTATCAGCATCAAACAAACTCAAGGAGGCAGGCGCTTGGATTCAATTAACAGCAAAGCCGCAAGAGCTGCACAGGATGACTCGTATATCAACCAGTTCATTGCCGAGAACAAAAGCTTTATCCTCGGCTGTGCAGGCAAGCAGGCAGGCAGATACATAACAGAAAGCGACGATGAGTTTTCTGTAGCCATGTATGCTTTTTTTACGGCTATAACCAAATACAATACAGAGCAGGGAGATTTTCTTCCGTTTGCGGGACTTGTAATCAAGCGCAGGCTTACCGATTACTACAGAACTCAGCAGCGGTTTTCAAACGAGCACAGCGTATCTCCCGAGGTTTTCAGCGGCAATACCGATGACGAGAGCGAAGCTCCCGCCATAAATTACGAGGTTGCAGGCAAGCTCACCGAAAAACCTGTCGTTACGGCCGCAGATGAAATCCGCACGGCAAATGATATTTTCGGCAGATTTGGATTTTCTTTTATGGAACTGTCCGAGGTTTCACCAAAAGCCTCTAAAACCAAGAGGCAGTGTGCGCAGGCAGTCAGAGCAATAATCGCCTCGCCTGTCATACTCGAAACACTCAGGTCCACACGCAAGCTGCCCATCAAGGCTCTGTCATCTCAAAGCGGTGTACCTGTCAAGGTACTCGAAAGACACAGGAAATACATAATTGCAGCCACTGTAATACTTACGGGGAATTTCCCTGTACTGGCTGAATATATGAAATATATCAGGGAAGGAGAAACAGCATGAAGGCGTTAATCGTCGAAACTGACAAAAAATATGCAGCGGCACTGTTAAGTGACGGCAGCATCATAAAAGTTCCGAAGCGCGATTATGCTGTAGGTCAGGAAGTCAGCATTGCCGTTCCAAAGAGACACCGCAGAGGCGGTCTTGTCGCTGCGGCAGCCTGTTTTATGCTTCTTGCAACAGGCGGCGCAGGATATGCTGCGGCAGTTTCTCCTTACTCTCATGTTACCCTTGATGTCAATCCGTCCATCGAATACACTCTCAACCGTTTCGATCAGGTGGTTTCAATAGACTGTATGAATGACGAGGGGCAGGAGATAGTGGACAATATTTCAGAGGACATTTCTAAATTTGCATCCTTTGAGGATGTGTTCAGAATGACGGTTGACGAATTATACAGACTCGGTTATCTTACAGGTGATGAACACGATTACATGGTACTGTCCGTATGCTGCGACAAGAACAGCAGTAAGGCAGTAGCCATCGAAAACAATCTTTCGGCAATCACATCGGACTATGCTCTGACCTCTGACGTAATAGAGGTTACCGAAAAAGACAGAGCCGAGGCTTCCAATCTCAACACCACAGCCGGCAAACTGGCGCTGATTTTAGATGTGGTATCAAAAGAAGATAAGCTCACAGAGAATGATGTTAAGGATTTTGTTGACAAATCGGTCAAACAGATAGCTGAAACAATAGATACCTACAAAAAAGACCCTGAGGAGACCGCTTCCGAAAGCGAGAAGGTTTCAGAAGCCACAGTATCACAGGCACCTGCAAGCGCAACCACTCACAGCAAAACAACCGACATCGGCAGCAGCAGCGCAGGCAAGTCAGATAACGGAGCCAAGGCTTCCGACACTTCAGGCAAGAGCGACAAGCAGACCACTACAGTTACAGAGCCTGACCCTGAGCCCGAAACACCTGCACCGTCAGACAATGACGATATAGACGACAGCGGATTAAGCGGCCCATCCAAATAAAGGCATTCAAAAAGCGACCCTGACGGGTCGCTTTTGTGTTATCTGAAATATTTAACAGCCGAACGGAACATCGGAAGCTCATATTTCCCCGGCACGTTTTTGTAAAGGCCATAGCCTGTGCGCTCAGTATGTCCCATCTTGCCGAATATCCTGCCGTCAGGTGAGGTGATGCCCTCAATCGCATACAGTGAACCGTTGGAGTTAAACTGTATGTCGTTTGAAGGATTTCCCTCCAGATCAACATACTGAGTAGCAATCTGCCCGTTTTGCACAAGCTGTTTTATCAGCCTGTCATCTGCAGTAAATCTGCCCTCTCCGTGAGATACAGGCACCGCAAATACTTCTCCCACTTCTGTATCTGCAAGCCATGGCGACATATTCGACGCAATCCTTGTTCTTACAATCTTTGACTGATGCCTGCCTATTGTATTAAGAGCCAGCGTCGGCGAGTTTTCATCGGGTTGCGTTATCCTGCCGTAAGGCACAAGCCCCAGTTTGATAAGCGCCTGAAATCCGTTGCAGATACCGCACATCAGCCCTTCTCTTTCGTCCATAAGTTCTGTAACAGCATCCTTTACCGCTTCATTTCTGAAAAATGCCGTTATAAATTTGCCCGAACCGTCAGGCTCATCTCCGCCCGAGAAGCCTCCCGGTATAAAAATCATCTGTGATTCTCTCACTTTACCCGCAAACACTCTGACAGACTCCGCAATGTCCTCTGCGCTCCTGTTTTTTATGAGGAATATTTCCGGCACTGCCCCTGCCGCCGCCATTGCCTTTGCCGAATCATATTCGCAGTTTGTTCCCGGAAATACCGGTATAAGCACTTTCGGCTCTGCCGTTTTAATTGCAGGAGCTTTTCGTTTTCCCTCAAATCTGTATTCCGCAGCAGGTATCTGTACCTGTTCGGTTCTGATATTGCAGCTGTATACACTCTCAAGTCTGCCCTCGTAAATATCAGCAAGCTCGTCAAGCGATACGCTTTCTCCGCCGCAGGAAATATGACACGAAGCAGCTGTCCTGCCTATATCAGACACTGCCGCATCCTCTGCAGAAACCTTCGTATCTTCATCAGTTTCAAGCAAAAACGAACCATAGGCATAGCCGAATATTTCCTCAAGAGTAAGTCCCTCTTCAAACTCAAAGCCAAAGCCGTTTCCAAAGCACATCTTCATAACAGCCTCAGCAGCGCCTCCAAAGCCCGGTGTATATGCGGCATACACTCTGCCCTCTCTCATAAGTCTTGTGACTTCACCGAATACTTTTTTGAGGCTCCTCAGGCTTATAAGGCCGTCACTGTCCGTATTTGGCCTGATCATAATCACTCTGTGCCCTGCCGCCTTGAAATCATTGCTTATGATGTTATCTGCATCCTCGGTTGTAACCGCAAAGGACACCAGTGCAGGCGGCACATTTATATCCTCAAAGGTACCGCTCATAGAGTCCTTGCCGCCTATCGCAGCTATGCCAAGACCCATCTGCGCCCTGAATGCTCCCAGCAGTGCTGACAGAGGCTTGCCCCATTTCTCGCTGTCCTTTCCCAGCTTTTCAAAGTACTCCTGGAAAGTCAAATATACATCTTTGAACTCAGCACCCGACGCTATCAGCTTTGAAACAGACTCTATGACTGCTGTATAGGCTCCGTGATACGGACTTGCCGATGAAATATACGGGTTATAGCCCCATGACATCAGAGAACAGGTTTTTGTATCTTTTTTCTCAACAGAAATCTTGTATGCCATGGCCTGAGCCGGAGTTCTCTGGTATCTGCCTCCAAAAGGCATAAGCACATTGCCCGCTCCGATAGTCGAGTCAAATCTCTCTGCAAGACCTCTTTTGGAGCATACATTAAGATCTCCCGCAAGCGCCCTGATGCCTTTTTCAAAGCTTTCCGGCATCTGTTTTTTGGGTGCCGCAGCCTTTGCTGTTTTAACGGTTATATGCTTTTCTGCGCCGTTGGAATCAAGAAACTCTCTCGATATATCAACAATGGTTCTGCCGTTCCAGCGCATAACAAGCCTTGGTTCCTCCGTCACCTCTGCCACTATTGTGGATTCCAGATTTTCGGAGTCTGCCAGCCTCATAAATTCCGCCGCATCGGCTTTTGCCACAACAACAGCCATTCTTTCCTGCGATTCGCTTATGGCAAGCTCAGTACCGTCAAGGCCTTCATATTTTTTAGGCACTTTATCAAGATTTATCAAAAGCCCGTCTGCAAGCTCCCCTATTGCTACAGATACCCCTCCTGCACCAAAGTCATTGCATCTTTTTATCATTTTTGCAGCCTGCGGATTTCTGAACAGCCTCTGCAGTTTTCTTTCCTCAGGCGCATTCCCCTTTTGCACCTCTGCACCGCAGCTTGCAAGTGAATCCAGATTATGAGCTTTTGACGAACCTGTTGCTCCTCCGCATCCGTCTCTGCCTGTTTTGCCTCCCAGAAGAATTACGGCATCTCCTGCCTCGGGCGTCTCCCTCCTTACGTTTCCGGCAGGCGCCGCCCCGATTACAGCCCCTATTTCCATACGCTTTGCAACATAGCCCTCGTGATATATTTCATCAACCTGTCCTGTGGCAAGGCCTATCTGGTTACCGTATGAAGCATAGCCGTCTGCCGCTGTTGTAACTATTTTTCTCTGAGGCAGCTTGCCTTCAAGAGTTTCGCTGACAGGTCTGAGCGGATCTGCAGCTCCCGTAACTCTCATTGCCGCATATACATAGGCTCTGCCCGAAAGAGGATCTCTGATCGCTCCTCCGATGCATGTTGCGGCTCCGCCAAACGGCTCTATTTCCGTAGGATGATTATGTGTTTCGTTTTTGAAAAGCAGCAGCCAGTCCTCATCATTGCCGTCTATGCTGACTTTGATTTTCACGGTACACGCATTAACCTCCTCCGACTCGTCAAGGCCCGGAAGCTTACCCTCCGCTTTCAGACATTTAGCCGCAATGGTTGCAATATCCATCATATTGACAGGCCCGCTTCTGCCTGTTTTTTTTCGCACCTCTATATATTCATTGTATGTTCTTTCGATAAGTTCGTCTTGAAATTCGACGCTGTCTATCGTCGTCTGAAATGTAGTGTGTCTGCAGTGATCCGACCAGTAGGTATCTATCATCTTTATTTCCGTTATGGTCGGCTCTCTTTGCTCTTTTCGGAAGTATTCCTGACATACCGCAATATCATCGGTATCCATGGCAAGGCCTCTGTCCGCTATGAACTGCACAAGCCCGTTTTCCTCAAGATCGTTAAAGCCTGTCACTGTTTCAACCTCTGTCGGAATTTCATATTCTGTTTTGAGTGTAACCGGCATATCAAGAGAAGCTTCTCTTGCTTCAACAGGATTTATGACATAGGCCTTAATCTGCTCTATCTCCTGCGCCGTAAGGCTCTCGCCTTTCAGCATATATACCTTCGCAGCCGCTACAGCCGGTCTCTCCCCCTGAGATATTATCTGTATGCACTGAGCTGCCGAGTCTGCTCTCTGATCAAACTGCCCCGGAACAGGCTCCACCGCAAACACGAAATATCCTCTGCTGTCAGGCATTTTATATGTATCGTCAAGCTGAGGCTCCGAAAACACAGTCCCTATGCAGTATTCAAACAGCTCTTTTTGTATCCCCTCAACATCGTATCTGTTGATAATTCTAAGCTCTTCAAGGCTTTTTATTCCAAGAAACGTCCTTATATCCGAAAGCAGCCCCGCGGCCTCGCTTGCCGCAGCTTTTTTCTTTTCAACATAAATTCTGTAAACCATAGTTATTTCCTTCCTGCTTCAAGAGCTTTCTTCCCTATGTCCTTCCTGTAATACGAGTTCTTAAAATGCACATTTTTAACTGCCGCATACGCATCGTCAATCGCCTTTTCAAGATTTTCCGACACCGCAGTCACGCCCAGCACTCTGCCGCCTGCCGTAAGCAGTCTGCCGTTTTCAAGCTTTGCTCCGGCGATGAATATATCTGCATTTTCAGGCAGCTTATCTGCCGTTATTTCAAAGCCTTTTTCGTATGACGCCGGATAGCCGCGGGATGCCATTACGATGCAGCAGGCGCTTTTCTCGCTGAAAACAACCTCTGTCTGTGCCAGATGCTCATCTGCTACGGCTTTCATAATATCGAGCAGATCACTTTCAAGCAGCGGCAGCACCACCTGTGTTTCGGGATCGCCGAATCTGCAGTTGTACTCTATTACCTTAGGGCCCTCTGCCGTAAGCATAAGTCCGAAGTACAGACAGCCCTTAAAAGTCCTGCCTTCTTTATTCATGGCCTCCATTGTCGGAATAAATATCTCTTTCATACAGCGCTGTGCAATTTCATCCGTATAGTAAGGATTAGGTGCTATGCAGCCCATTCCGCCTGTATTGAGGCCTCTGTCGCCGTCAAGCGCTCTTTTGTGATCCTGCGAGGAAATCATAGGCACTATTGTTTTGCCATCGGTAAATGACAATACGGAAACCTCAGGGCCTGTAAGAAATTCCTCTATGACTATGCGGCTTCCGCTCTCGCCGAAAATTTTATCTTCCATCATAGATCTGACGGCGGCCTTTGCCTCATCTCTTGTTTCCGCTATTACAACGCCTTTGCCAAGCGCCAGTCCGTCAGCTTTGATTACTGCGGGAACTGCCGCAGTATCAAGATAGCAAAGAGCTTTGTTCATATCATCAAATACCTCGTACTCTGCCGTAGGTATTTTGTATTTTTTCATAAGCTCCTTTGAAAACACCTTGCTGCTTTCGATAACCGCCGCCGCTTTGTTTGGACCGAAGCATCTGATCCCTGCTGCTTCAAGGGCATCAACGGCACCGAGAGCCAGAGGATCATCGGGAGCAACCACCGCAAAATCTATATCGTTTGCCGCAGCAAATTCCGTGATTTTTTCTATGTCCTTTGCTCCTATGTCTATACACTGCGCATCCTGTGCAATGCCGCCGTTGCCGGGAAGCGCATATATTGTATCAATCGCCCTGTTTTCTTTAAGCTTTTTAATTATTGCGTGTTCACGGCCGCCGCCTCCAACTACAAGTATTTTCATCTTCGTCACCTGTTAATGATGGAACAGTCTTATTCCGTTAAATATCATCGTCATATTATATCTGTCCGCGCACTGTATAACCAGATCGTCTCTGATTGAGCCGCCCGGCTGTGCAATGCAGGAAACACCGCTTCTGGCGGCTCTTTCAATGCTGTCCGCAAACGGGAAGAATGCATCCGAGGCAAGCGCCGCGCCTTTAATTTCATCAAGGCAGGCTCTCTGCTGCTCCTTTGTAAAAGGCTCCGGTCTTTTTGTAAAGTATTTCTGCCAGATGCCTTCGGCGCAGACGTCCTCTTCATATTTATTGATATATCCGTCTATAACATTGTCTCTTTCCGCTCTGCCAAGCTCCGCACGAAACGGCAGCTCCAGCACTCTGTCGCTCTGCCTTAAAAACCATGTGTCGGCCTTGTCGCCTGCAAGGCGTGTGCAGTGGATTCTCGACTGCTGCCCCGCTCCCACTCCTATGGCCTGCCCGTCATAGGCAAAACACACTGAATTCGACTGGGTGTATTTGAGGGTTGTCAGAGCTGTTATGAGATTGAGTTTTGCTTCAGCTCCGAGAGTTTTGTTTGCCGTAACTATGTTTTCAAGTGCGCTGTCATCTATTCTGACATCGTTTCGCTTCTGCTCAAATGTAATGCCGAACACCTGCTTTTTTTCGGTTTCTGCCGGCCTGTATTCAGGATCGATTTTTATGACATTGTAGCTGCCCTTTCTCTTTGACTTTAACAGCTCAAGAGCCCTGTCTGTATATCCCGGAGCTATAATGCCGTCTGATACTTCTCTTTTAATTACCCTTGCGGTCGTTTCGTCGCATATGTCCGAAAGGGCTATAAAATCGCCAAAGGAGCAGAGCCTGTCTGTTCCTCTTGCTCTGGCATAGGCGCAGGCAATGGGCGAATCGTCAAGTCCCTCTATATCATCGACAAAGCAGGCTTTTTTGAGTTTTTCGGGAAGTACTCTGCCCAGTGCCGCCGAAGTCGGACTGACGTGCTTAAACGATGCCGCTGCAGGCATTCCTGTCGCTTCTTTTAACTCCGCCGCAAGCTGCCACGCATTAAACGCATCGAGAAAGTTGATGTATCCTGGTCTGCCGTTTAGAATTTCAACGGGAAGCTCAAGACCGTTTTCCATATATATCTTTGCCGGCTTCTGATTGGGATTACACCCGTATTTAAGTTCAAATTCCTTCACCTGCTGCCTCCTGTCCGTTTTTGTTTATGAGAGTTTCGGTATACTCCCCGGTTTTAATATCTGTATATCTCACATAAAGTGATATCTTATTCTCATCATTCAGGCTGTCCCATATATATTCCGCAAATTCTCCGGCATTGCCGCCTATGGCCACGGCTGCAGGCTCTCCTGTGAATGCGGGCAGGGGACTGCCGTTTTCTCTGTATGTATGTATGAAATGACCGGCACCCGCCAGAGGCTCATAGCTGTAGACAAATCTGCCGCAGCTGCCTCCGTCTTTGTCAAGCGCTTTTAATATGCTCAGGCTGTATCTGTATCCGTCTTTGTCAAGAACCGCCATACCGCTTATTCTCGATGTGAAGTTTGGAGCATCGGGCTCGAATTTTCTTGTATCAAGCGCCTCCTCAAAGCTCTTCCCGCTTTCAAGAAATTCACATATCGTATCTGTCTGATCACCGTTTGTAACAATCAGACGGTTTCCGGATTTTCTTACCGCCGCATATATAATGAGGGAGGGATCCTCCATTTTACTTTCGTCGTAAGCCTTTGTATATATTCCGTCGTTTCGTTTTTCAAATATACGGTTTCTGCTGTTTTCGCTTCTGCCCGTTATGAAATATGCCGCCACCGATTTGCTGCCGTCAGGGCTTGTGCCCAGTATAATGCCTCTGCCGGGATATTCGTTTGAGGAAAGCAGCTTCCCTATATCCTTATATGTATTCATTGCTTTCTTTCCTTTCTGCAATCGCTTTTGAAACCTCCTCTGCAGCCTCCGGGAGTATCACCCACTCCGCCTGTGCCATTACGCGTTTCTGAAGGGTTTTAGGTGTGTCGTCTTTTTTGATGCTCACAGCCTTCTGTCTGATTATCCTGCCGCCGTCAGGTATCTCGTTTACAAAATGGACTGTCGCGCCTGTGACCTTAACACCGTAGTCAAGCGCCGCCTCGTGAACTCTGATGCCGTAATATCCCCTGCCGCAAAACGATGGTATGAGTGACGGGTGAACATTGATTATTCTTCCCGGATACCGCTTTACAAAGTCCTCTGAAAGTATGTTTAAGAATCCTGCAAGGACTATAAGTTCTATGCCGTACTCCTCAAGCTTTGCTGTGATTTCAGCTTCAAAGGCCTTTTGTGATCCGCATTCTCTGCGGGTTACCGCAAAGGCATCTATGCCCGCCTCCTTTGCTCTTTTTAATCCGTAGGCAATGGAGTTTGAGGATATCACCAGCACAATACGGCCGCTTCTGAGTATGCCGTCACGCTGCGCGTCTATCAGAGCCTGAAGGTTGGTGCCGCCGCCTGATATGAATACGGCTATTTTTGTTTTTACCATAATATAATCCCTTCGTCTGACTTTACGGTTTCTCCGAGAATGTACGCATCTTCTCCGTTTGCCCTCAAAATTTCAAGAGCCCTGTCTGCCTCCTCCTGTGAAACTGTGACAGTCATTCCCACTCCCATGTTGAAAGTGTTAAACATTTCTCTCTGCGAAATACCGCCCTTTGCCGCTATATATTCAAATACCGGAAGGACTCTGACATCTTCTGTTTTTATGCTGACGCCTATCCCCTCAGGAAGGCTCCTCGGAATGTTTTCAAAGAAGCCGCCGCCTGTAATATGTGCTGCTGCCTTGACATTTACAGCTTTGAAAAGCGCAAGCATCGGCTTTACATATATTTTTGTAGGCGCGAGCAGCACTTCTCCCAGAGATTTGCCTCTAAGCTCTGCCACAGGCGCATCAAGGTCTGCCGTCTCGACCTCCAGCACTTTTCTTACGAGTGAAAATCCGTTGGAATGAACGCCGCTTGAAGCAAGGGCTATCACAGCATCTCCCGGTCTGATACTGTTTTTGTCCGGAAGTCTGCTGCCGTCTGCAAGCCCTACGGCAAAGCCTGCAAGGTCATATTCGTCTTCGGGATAAAAGCCCGGCATCTCTGCCGTTTCGCCTCCTATCAGCGCACATCCTGCCTGCACGCAGCCCTCTGCCACGCCCTTTACAATCTGCGCTGTTTTTTCGGGCACGTTTTTGCCGCAGGCTATGTAGTCAAGAAAAAACATAGGCTCTGCGCCGCAGCATACTATATCGTTAACGCACATCGCAACGCAGTCGATCCCGACTGTATCGTGTCTGTCTGCAAGAAATGCAAGTTTGAGCTTGGTGCCGACTCCATCAGTACCGCTTACCAGCACAGGCTCTCTGATACCGGAAAGCTCCGGCCTGAAAAGACCTCCGAAGCCTCCCACTTCTGACATCACTCCGTCTGTCACGGTCCTTGCAACGTGCTTCTTCATAAGCCTTACAGCTTCGTAGCCCGCAGTTATATCAACACCTGCAGCCGCGTACGCATCTGCTTTTGAGTTTTTCATTTTTATTTATTCCTTTCCATTCCAGCAATAGGTGCAGATTCTGCATGGTTCCAGACCTATTGCTTTTATGATATTGTCTATGCTCTGATACTCCAGCGAGTCAAAATTCAGCTTTTCACAAAGCGCATTTCTGAGGGCGCGGCCTCTTTCTGAAGTGCCGTCACTGTATTCATCAAGGTGCTCTGCGCCTTCTTCTCCTTCAAGCTCCATAACGATTCTTCTTGCTATAAGCTCCATATCGGAGTTCTGCCTTGAGAAGTTAAGATATTTGCACCCGTACATTATAGGGGGACACGCCGAACGCATATGTACTTCCTCCGCTCCGTTTTCGTACAGAAAATCAACAGTTCCCTTGAGCTGGGTGCCTCTTACTATGCTGTCGTCTACAAAAAGCAGCTTTTTGTCCCTGATAAGCTCTGTGACAGGCACCAGCTTCATTTTGGCAACATGATTTCTCTCCGACTGATTGGTCGGCATAAAGCTTCTGGGCCATGTCGGCGTGTATTTTATAAAAGGTCTTGCATAATCAACATCACACTCGTTGGCATATCCTATTGCATGAGGCACTCCCGAATCGGGCACGCCTCCGACATAGTCCAGATCAAAGCTCCTGCCGTTTATATCGTCATATTGAGCAAGCAGCCTGCCGTTGCGGTTTCTCATCACCTCAACATTCACTCCCTCATAGGTTGAATTGGGATATCCGTAGTAGGTCCAGAGGAACGCGCATATTCTCATATCTCTGCCGGGCTTTTGCAGAATGTCTATGCTGTCTTTTGATATCTCCACAATTTCTCCCGGTCCGAGTTCTTTAACTGTTTCATACCCCAGTTTTTCGTAGGCAAAGGACTCAAATGACACACAGTGTCCGTCAGCATCTCTGCCTATAAGCAGCGGGGTCCTGCCCAGTTTGTCTCTTGCCGCTATAATGCGGCCGTCTTCCTTCAATACTATAATTGAGGCTGAGCCTTCGATTACGCTCTGTGCGAATTTAATGCCCTCAAGGAAGTCGCTTTTCTGGTTTATCATTGAGGCAACAAGCTCTGTAGAGTTGATCCTCCCGCCTGTCATGGCCTCAAAGTGTCCTCCGCTGAAGGCCAGAAACTGCTCAGTCAGCTCCTTTGAGTTTCTTACGGCTCCTACCGTAACTATCGCATATGTTCCCAGATTTGAGCGTATCAGTATGGGCTGCGGGTCACCGTCGCTTATGCTGCCGATACAGGCTTTGCCTCTCATAGAGTCGCATACACCCTCAAATTTTGTTCTGAATGGCGAATTCTCTATATTGTGGATTTCTCTCTGGAAACCGTATTCCTCATCGTATGCGGCCATGCCGCCTCTGGCTGTGCCAAGATGTGAATGATAGTCTGTACCGTAAAACACGTCCAGGACAACATCGCGTCCCGATACTGCACCAAAATATCCTCCCATTGATTCCTCCCTAGCATTTACTGAAGAAAAGCTCTGATAAAGTCATTGGATCTATATATTCTCCGTCTTTGTATACTCTCATATTTCCTGATGCGATTTCATCTATAAGCATTACATTACCGTCTTTGTCGTAACCGAATTCAAACTTGATATCGTAAAGCACAAGGCCTTTTTCTTTCATATCGTCTGCAACTATTCTTGTTATCTGCTGTGTCATAGCCTTGATATCGTCATACTGTTTTTCGGTCATAATACCCAGAACAACAAGACCGTCTTTGGTTACCAGCGGGTCTTCCTTTTCATCGTTTTTGAATGTCATTTCAACATATTCAGGCAGATCTGCGCCTTCTTCGATATATTCGCCGTATCTTCTGAAAAACGAACCTACAGCCTTATGTCTGCATATAACCTCAAGTCCGTTTCCGAACACCTTTGCAGGGAGAACCTCCATAGTTGTTTCATTAAGATCGGCGCTGACATAGTGAGTTTTTATGCCGGCTGCGTTGATTTTTTCAAAGAAATATATCGACATACGAAGGTTTACATCGCCTACACCCTCGATTGTAAGGCCTACGGCGTTCTGACCGGGATCAAACACTCCGTCTTTTCCTGTGCAGTCGTCCTTGAATTTTAACAGATAGTTTCCGTTGTCAAGCGCAAATACATTTTTGGTTTTTCCTGTGTAAACGAGTTTCTTTTCCATTGTTTGTTCCTCCACATATTAAAATTATTTATTTAACTTAGCTGCAAGTGCAGCATCTTTTTCAAGTACTTTCTTTGCGTTCGCAGTTCTCTGCTCCTGCAGTCTGTCTGCAAGCGCCTTATCCTCAATGGCAAGCATCTGAGCCGCCAGAAGCGCCGCATTGGCCGCTCCGTCTATTGCAACGGTCGCAACAGGTATTCCTGAAGGCATCTGCACAGTCGAAAGCAGCGCGTCAAGCCCGTCAAGGGTTGAGGATTTAACCGGTATCCCTATTACCGGCAGCGTGGTGTTTGCGGCAATTGCTCCCGCAAGGTGCGCGGCTTTTCCCGCTGCTGCTATGATTGCTCCAAAGCCGTCTGCTCTGGCTTTCTCCGCAAATGCCTTCGCTTCCTCCGGCGTTCTGTGAGCCGAATATATATGCACCTCATACGGTACCTCCAGCTCTTTGAGGGTATCAAGCGCTTTTGATACGACAGGCATATCAGAGTCGCTTCCCATTACAATTCCTATTTTTTTCATAAATCCTCCCCGGCGTATAAACCGTCAAAAAACAAAAGAGCAGACACTTATCCCTAATATATGAGATAGTTATCTGCCCAGACGATCGACATAAATTCGCCTGTCACTCCCCTGCGGTACTCCGCTTATCGTCAGTTATGACAGGTATAGTAAACAAAGTGAAAATGTACGAAATTTAAATTTCTATTTTCACATATCGCACGCAAGGTGCGATAACATTCAATGTACTTTCTTTGAAACATACGGAAATATCTACAAGTCGATATTTCCTATGTTATAAAAGAAAAACAGGTCAAAACAACCTGTTTACTAATACAAAATATAACACAAACCAAGCCCTGATTAAGGCTGCGATTGCAGTATCATCAACTAATAGTCACTTTTTTTCGGCGCGTGGTAGAAACGTTCAGGCCATCATACAGAACATATATTAGTAAACAAAACATATTCAATTGATGTCTTAATTATTGCACAAAAAATATATGCTTGCAAGGGGCTTTTGAAATTAAAGCAAATAAATTATTCAAATATACCATACCGGCAGCTGAAGTATGTTTTCTCTGATCGCTCCCGGCTGTGGGCACATACATACAATGGCTCCCATGCCGCGTTTTTTATCCGGTATCATGTCAAGCACAGAAAAAGCAGAAGTCCGGTCTGCGGTCACTCTGCTGCTTCTTTTGATTTCAACAGGGTAAAGTGTTCCGTTTTCTTCGATAATAAGGTCTATTTCGTTTTCTGATGTTTTTTTCTTGTCTCTGCCCCTGTAATATGATACGCAGTACCTGTAGTCTATACCTCTGTTTGAATACGATTTCAGTATTTCAGAAATCACGAAGGTTTCAAAGAACGCGCCGCTCATTGCGCCGTTTGCAAGTGTCTCAGGCGTAAGCCATCTTGTCAGATATGCGGCAAGCCCTGTATCTCTGAAATATACTTTCGGTGTTTTTATTGCTCTTTTGAGTACAGACGAGGAAAACGGCTCCAGCAGATATATTATACCCGATGCTTCAAGAACAGACATCCACCTTTTGATTGTGCTCTGATCTTTGCCCACTTCATCTGCTATATTAGCATAATTAATCATCTGCCCGGTTCTTGCCGCAACTGCAATCATAAATTTCCTGAAATCATCAGGTTTCTGAACAGCAGACAGACTGCGCACATCTCTTTCGAGGTATGTTTTTATATAGCTCGAAAAAAAGACAGACCAGTCAACTTCCGGATTCTGAAGTTCGGGATACCCACCTCTGTGTATAACTTTCCATATATTATCAAAGGGTTTGACACTTTTACTGCGTTCCTTTACATACTCCATTGTCGGAACAAAAGGTCTGTTAAAGCTGTCGCCTTTAATTTCACGCATAGAAAGTCCTGCAAGTTCAATAATACCAATGCGCCCTGAAAGTGACTCTGACACGCCCTCCATAAGCTCCAGCGGCTGCGAGCCTGACAAGCAGAACAGTCCGCGCTCGTCGCTCTCATCACACTTTATTTTTATATATCTGAAAAGGTTCGGCGCTCTCTGTACTTCATCATAAATAACTGGCGGCGGATTAAGCATCATAAACATTTCCGGCTGCTCCACAGCCTGCTCTTCAACAAAAGGATCATCTACGGGTACATATTTCTTTTCGGGAAAAAGTCTCTTAAGAACAGTTGATTTTCCCGTCTGCCTGGCACCTGTAACCAGTATGCTTTTGAAGGTCTTTTCCGACTTCAATATTATATCCTCAATGCTTCTTTTAATATATTCCATAAGCATCTCCTCTCGGCAAATACAGGATTAAATCCTTGATTAATCATATAATATCATCTATTCTGTCCTGTGTCAAAGCCGTTATCTCTCAAACATTATGGAACATACAAAGCAAATTCTTATATTTCTATTGACATTCTAAGGTTTTTTTGTGATTAAATTTTGTAATAGACAGGTGCGCCGGCAGATTGAGTTGAACAGAACATCAATCGACGGATCACAATGGTGCAGCTCCATAACCATCCGAGAGGAACATATAAGTACGACTGCAAAGTCCATGCTTTTTTTGAGGTGGCAAGATTGAGGACTACGATTACGTTTGTGCATATTCGTATTACAATTTCGAGCATTAAAAAAGCCGCTCCTGCCATAACCAAGAGCGACAAGGCTTAATAGCCGAAAATCTTTTGGCGAAGCCGTAAAGCCTCGTCTTTTCTTATGTCTGTACCAGCACATATGTTTCTGCTTTTCGAGTTGAAATTTTTACAGGTTTCTGCCTGCCGCCAGGCGGCTCCGAATCAGCAATCTATGCTTTTCCGAATCCGCACGCAGGATATGTGCAGGTTTCACAGTTCAGGCACAGCCCGCCATGAGCCAGCCTGTTTATATCCTCCTTGGCAACCCTCTCTCCCGCCAGAAGTCTTGGTACAATCAGGTCAAAGATGCTGGTACGGCTGTACATAACACAGCCCGGAAGTCCCACCACAGGAATATCACCTATATATGACAGCATAAACATGGCACCCGGCAGCACCGGAGCGCCGTAGCTTACCACTTCTCCGCCAGCGCGCCTGATACCCGAAGGCGTCCTGTCGTCAGGGTCCACAGACATCCCGCCTGTAATACCGATGATATCCATGCCCTCGTCCACCAGCTGCCTGATGCAGCCTGCAATCATCTCATCATCATCATCTGCAAAGAGCTGTTTTTCAACGCTGCTGCCCAGTTCTCCGAATTTCCTTACAAGCACCGGCCCGAAAGCATCTTCTATAATCCCGTTATATACCTCGCTTCCGGTAGTCACAACTCCCACTTTCATATTCTTTAGAGGCACAATCTCCACCAGCGGCCCTGCCTCCAGTGTTTTTTCTGCCGTCTGCATTACCGACTCCGCCACAAAAAGAGGAATTATCCTTGTGCCTGCCAGTTTGTCGCCTTTTCTTACCACTACGTTTTCATGTATTGTGGCAAACATTATCTCATCCTGGGACACCAGCCTGAAAAGCCTCTCCCTGTCTATCTTGAGCAGTCCGTCTGTGGCTGCGCGAAGTTCAATCTTGCCCTCTGACGGTTTCGACAGTTCGATGCCCCTGCCTGCGGCTTTAGATGCTATCCTGTATGCCGCCTCATCCTCATGGACATCGTCATCATCCTTTTCAAGAACAAACAGATGCTTTTTGCCCATTGAAAGGAGCAGAGGTATATCCTCCTCTGCTATGACATGGCCTTTTTTGAATTTCGCGCCCTTGTATTCACCCGGTATTATCTGTGTCAGATCGTGAGCCAGCACGGTCCCCACAGCCTGTTTAACATCAATTTCCTTCATTCTGCACCACCTTGCCTTCCTTCAGCGTTATATTTATATCCGCAAAAAGCTCCGTTTCACGGTGGTTGTGAGTTATGAGTATCGTCGGAATCCTGAGAGTCTCTCTGAATGCCATAAACTCATCATATATTCTTTGCTTTGTGTTCTCATCAAGCGCCGAAAACGGCTCGTCCAAAAGCAGCAGCGACGGCTTTGTCACCATTGCTCTTGCTAAAGCTACACGCTGTTTTTCGCCGCCTGATATAGCGGTGGCATTTTTATCTGCAAGGTGCGCGATTCCTAATGTTTCCATCATATATCCCGCATACTCGAGCAGTTCTTTTTTATCGGCTCCTGTCCTGTACGACTTCTTGTTTTTGAGTCCGTAAAGCACATTCTGCTTTACAGTCATATGCGGAAAAAGAGCATAGTTCTGAAAAAGATAGCCTATGTTTCTTTTTTCTGCCGGAACATTTATCCTGTCGGCATTGCTGAAAAGAACTCTGCCGTCAACATTGATTACTCCCTCATCGGGAGTCACTATGCCTGCCAGACAGTTGAGTATCGTTGTTTTTCCCGCTCCGGAAGCTCCCTCTATTACAAGAAGTTCATTTTCCATTGCAAAATCGATATCAAGGGAAAAATAGTTCAGTTTTTTCAAAAGTCTGAATGAAATACCCATATGCCGCTCACCTCTTTGTACTGTCTCTGTGATTTCTTTTTTTCAGCCACATATTGAGGCCGAATACCAGTGCGAAACTGAAAACCACCATAACCACAACAAGACTCATGGCCTTGTCTTCCTTGCCTGTAACTACTGAATAATATATCGCCGTCGGGATAGTCTGAGTCTTGCCCGGTATGTTTCCCGCCAGCATCAGTGTCGCGCCGAACTCTCCCAGCGCACGCGCAAATGTAAGCACTATACCGCTTATGATGCCGGGGCCTGACAGCGGAAAAGTAACTGTGCGAAATACCTTGAAAGGGCTGCTTCCAAGTGTCTTGGCAGCAAGCTCAAGACTCGGATCAACGCTCTGAAACGCGCCTTTTGCATTCTGATACATAAGCGGCAGCGCCACTACACTTGCCGCTATAACACAAGCAATCCAGGTAAACACTACCTGGATGCCAAATGTATCGAGAAGAAAGGCTCCTATGAGCCCTCTCTTCCCGAAAACTTTCAGAAGCAAATATCCTACAATAGACGGCGGCAGAATCATTGGAAGTATAAGTATTGTCTCCCATATGTTCTTGCCCGGGACTCTCCGCTTGGTAAGCAGATAAGCGAAGAACACTCCCAGAAAAAACGCTATTACTGTCGCAAGCAGTGCGACTTTTATTGATAGAATAATTGGTCCATACATTTTAAATTAATTCTTTCACTTTTTGTTTCTTGTCTTATTTTACTGTGAATCCGTATTTTTCAAATACTTCTTTAGCGAAATCTCCCTGCAGGAAGTCATAGAAGTCAGCAGCTGAATCAGCCTGCGGAGCATCCTTCATGATAGCAGCAGGATATACGATAGCGTCGTGAAGATCCTCATCAACGTCACCGATTATTGCGCCTTTTGTTTCATCCATAGTGAGTGCGTCTGTTCTGTAAACGAATCCGCAGTCAGCATCGCCTGTCTCAACATAGTTGAGTACCGCTCTTACGTCCTTTGAGTAAACAATCTTGTCGCTGATTTTATCAGTTATGCCCATGTTGTCAAATACCTGTGAAGCATATTTGCCTGCAGGAACTGTTTCGATTTCACCGATTGCAATTGAGCCTACCTTGTCTGATGTAAGGTTGTCCATGCTTACGTCATCTTTCTTTTCGATTGTAGCTACAAGAGTCAGAGTGTTTCCAAGAAGGTCTTTTCTTGTATCAGTGTTGATGTAGTCTTCTTTTTCAAGATCGTCCATGTTGCTCTTTGAAGCTGAAATAAAGATGTCACAAGGAGCTCCGCCCTTTATCTGCTGTACCAGGTCTCCTGAGCCTGCATAGCTTGGTGTTACAGTGCAGTCAGCATCTTTTTCATACTCTGCGATTATCTCATCAAGCGCATCTGTCAGACTTGCTGCAGCAAGTACTGTTACTTCCGGTTTTTCTTCTGTTGTGGCAGTGTCACTGCTGCCGCATCCTGCCAGCATTGTCACTGACAGTGCCATAATAACTGCTAATGTAATTGTAAGTATTTTTTTCATAATATCCTCCCGTTTATTAAATACTGAACAATTTATATTCGCACTGAGTATATCACAAACAGGTAATGAATTTTGTTGGCTGGCCAACACTTTCACATATTATTTTGCTAAAAATTTTATATTTATATGCTTTTTTATGTGAAACCGCAGACTTCACACCGCACAAAAAACCGCCCGGTTTCCCGAGCGGTCCCATATTCATGTATTTACTGTCAAGGCTTTTACATCATTCCCGGCATTCCGCCTCCGCCCATAGACGGCATAGGAGGATTGTCTTCCTTGATGTCTACGATACCTGCTTCTGTGGTAAGCAGTAACGCTGATGCCGATGCTGCGTTTGTAAGCGCTGATTTAGTAACCTTTGCAGGGTCTACGATACCGGCTTTAATCATATCAACATATTCTTCTGTTGCAGCATTGAAGCCTATGCCTGCGTCTCTGTTTTTAACCTCTGCGATTACAACGCTGCCTTCAAAGCCTGCGTTTTCGGCAATCTGTCTTACAGGCTCCTCTAATGCTCTCATTATAATCTGGGCGCCTGTCTTCTCATCACCCGAAAGTGTGTCTACATAAGCTGCGATTGCAGGGATTGTGTTTGCAAGGGCAACTCCGCCGCCTGCAACAATACCTTCTTCAACTGCTGCCTTGGTAGCATTAAGAGCGTCTTCTATTCTCAGTTTTCTTTCTTTCAGTTCTGTCTCTGTAGCTGCACCGACCTTGATAACCGCAACACCGCCTGCAAGCTTTGCAAGTCTTTCGAGTGTTTTCTCTTTGTCAAATTCGGAGTTGGTCTGAGCCGCCATGGTTCTCAGTGAAGCGATTCTGTCCTGAATTTCCTTAGCATCTCCGCCGCCGCCTACGATAACTGTGTTTTCTTTGTCAACTTTAACTGTTGCTGCTGTTCCCAGCATATCAACGGTTGTCTCTTTGATGTCGTATCCCAGCTCATCAGTTATAACTGTGCCGCCTGTCAGAATAGCAAGGTCTTCCATCATTGCTTTTCTTCTTTCGCCGAAGCCCGGAGCCTTTACTGCCACACATTCAAATGTGCCTCTTAATTTGTTTAATACCAGAGTTGCAAGTGCTTCGCCTTCGAGGTCTTCGCATACGATAAACAGCTTCCTGCCTGTATTTACAATCTGTTCAAGCAGCGGCAGCAGATCCTGTATGTTTGAAATCTTCTTGTTTGTAAGCAGGATGTACGGATTCTCAAGCACAGCTTCCATTTTTTCTGTGTCTGTTACCATATATGCTGACAGGTATCCTCTGTCAAACTGCATACCTTCAACAACTTCAAGAGTTGTGCCCATTGATTTTGATTCTTCAACAGTGATAACTCCATCCTTGCCAACCTGTTCCATAGCGTCTGATATCAGCTCGCCTATTGCGGCATCTCCTGCCGAAACAGATGCAACCTGCGCGATGGCTTCTTTTGTTTCTACAGGGTTTGCGATTTTTTTGATGTTCTCTACCGCAACCTCTGTTGCTCCCTGTATTCCTTTTTTGATAATCATAGGGTTTGCGCCTGCGGCCACGTTTTTGAAGCCCTCTCTGATCATCGACTGAGCAAGAAGTGTAGCTGTGGTAGTACCGTCACCTGCAACATCGTTGGTCTTGCTTGCAACTTCTTTAACTACCTGCGCGCCCATATTCTCAACCGCATCTTCAAGTTCGATTTCCCTTGCGATTGTAACACCGTCATTTGTGATAAGCGGTGAACCGAATTTCTTGTCTAAAAGAACGTTTCTGCCTTTTGGTCCAAGTGTGATTTTAACTGTATCGGCAAGCTTGTCAACACCTGCCTGTAATTTTCTTCTGGCTTCCTCGCCGTAATATAGTTCTTTTGCCATTTCAATACCTCTTTTCTATTATTCTATAACAGCCATAATATCTCTCTGGCTCAGGATTGTGTAAACCTCACCCTCGTATTTGATTTCCATACCGCCGTATTTGGCAAAGATTACCTTGTCTCCTACTTTAACTTCAATCTTGCAGTCGTCTGTTCCCGGACCCACTGCCATTACCTCTGCAACCTGCGGCTGCTCCTTTGCCTGACTTGCTATAATAAGTCCGCTGGCAGTTTTTTCTTCTGCCTCTTCTCTTTTGATTACTATTTTGTCACCCAGAGGTTTAATTCCAAAACTCATTCTGACATCTCCTCTCTATATAATTTATATTGTCAACTTGTTTGTTAGCACTCACTACTTTTGAGTGCTAACTATATTTTACCCTGTTTTTTCTCGTTGTCAATACTATTTCCCAAGTTTTATATTATTTTTCCAAACTTCTTATGTAATAGAACAGATACTGCTGCGCAAACCCGCCCAGTTTCATATATTTGCCTGCGGCAAAGGCTTTCATTCCTTTTATGTCCGATTCAGCAAATCCGTAAAGTCTGTTCATAACTCTTTTGACCCACACATCCACAGGGAAGCTGTCATACTGCTGCATACAAAAAAGCATTATGCAGTTTGCAACCTTGGGTCCCACTCCGCAAAGTCCTGTCAGATATTCATACACCTCATCACCTGCTGTGTTTTCATCAAAGGCGCTGTCAAGAAACTCCTCTCCTCCGTCCGCCGCTATCTGTTTTGAGGTTTCTATGATGTACTTTGCCCTGTAGCCCAGTTTTATGGGTGCAAGATCTTCTGCATCAAGCGCTGCCAGCACCTGCGGCTCTGGCATCTGATAATACTCGGCTCCTCTGAATACTCCTGCAGACTCTCCGAAATTCCTGCACAGGTTTTCGATACAGCCTTTGATTCTTGGTATATTGTTGTTTTGAGATATTATAAAGGAAATTATGGTTTCCCATCTGTTCTGATTGAGGATTCTGATGCCGTGCCCGTATTCTATGGCTTTTCGTATCACCTCATCCTCCGATGCAAGAGCCTGTTTAATCTGTCTGTAATCCCTGTCAAGGTCAAGGTAGTTTCGCCAGAAGCCTTCTGCCGCATCGTCTGGTGAATCTATAATAACCGTGCCGTCTCTAAAGGCTATATTCGCCGGCATGGCTCCCACAATGCCCGTATAGCTGCCGTCAGGCTCCCTGTTCCATCTGAAACACTGTCCGCAGTCAAATATATGGTCTGTGTTAAAATCTTTTATTCCGGCAATTTCAATCATCTTATTCCCCGCACCTCAACATCAACGCGCTCCACATTGAATGCTGTCATATAGTATATTTTTTCGTTTATTGCTTTTTGAAGTTTTTTGGCTTCTTTAATAATATTGCAGTCCTTTCGCATAAATACCAGTATTTTTATTTTGAGGTTTTCCTCATGCTGAAGTATATCGGCCCTGACCACGCTGCGGACACAGCCGGATCTCTGCACTACATTGAAAATTATATCCTCAATAACCTTGTCCGATATCATATAGTCTCCCAGATAGCTGTAGGTGGGTCTTACAACGGATTTTTCCGAAAATATGCTGCCTTTGTTTTTGCCCCATGTTCTGAATATCTTGAGGGGGTCCACAAAATATCCCGCAAAATCGCGTTTCAGCTGAAATGTGGGTACCGGTATTACGTGCTTGCCCAGATCCCTGCGCTGACGCCTCGCCTCCTCACGCTCTTTTTCGGTGGTTATCTGCTCTATGCGTATTGTTTTCTGAATTTCGGGAAGTTCAAGCCTTGCAGCTATTCTGTTCACCATTTCGTCGGAAGTGCCAAGCACAAGTATGCTCTTTGGGTTCACTTCATTTATTTTGGCCACGACTGTCTCCCTGTGCTCGTCTGTGGTGAAAAGCGCTGTTTTGATTGCGCCTATCATGGTCGCCTGTCTTTTGGCGGATATGCCGGCAACAACATCGTTTCCCACTATGAACAGTCCGTCGTCGATAATTGCTTCTATATTAAGTTCTTTGCACAGGTTTACGGCCTGATAGCTTTTGCCTGTCCCACTTTTTCCGACCAATGCGTAAACTTTCATCTTTACTTCTCCATATCGTTCTGCTATAATGTGTAGTATATCTTAATGATAAATCTAAAGGAGGTTACATAATGGCTTACAAAATTACAGATGCTTGTATCGCTTGCGGAGCTTGCACAGCTGAATGTCCAACTGATGCTATCGCAGAAGGCGCTATTTTCTCAATAGACGCTGACAAATGTATCGATTGCGGAGCTTGCGCTAACGCATGTCCGGTTGATGCTCCTGTAGAAGAATAGTAGATAAGAGCAGATTAAATATCAATAACCGTTTCTTCTGAAACGGTTATTTTTCTGTTCATATCATATGCAAACCATTCCGGTTATATCTATTTGCCTGAGGTGTTCTGCACCTCGTAAGGACAAATCTCTCCTCGTTTTTTGCACTCCTCGCCTCTCTCTGTGCATTTGTTGCATTTTTCTTTGATTTCTTTGATTTCTATCTGAGCCGCAGATTCTCTGTTGATATGGTATGCCAGAGAGTGAAGGCTCTCCGAAAGCTGTACGTTTTCAAGCGCAACATGACTCGGCACTTCGAGATCAACAGGGGCAAAGTTCCATATGCCCTTGATGCCCGCAAAGCACAGACGATCCGCAACCTCCTGGGCATTTTCTTTGGTGGTGCATATTATACCTATATCTATATTGTTCTCTTCAACATAGTCTACGGTGTTTTCATAGTCCATTACATCTATGTCATTAATCTTGATGCCTATAAGTCTCGGGTTTATTTCAAACACTCCGCAAACCATAAATCCTGTCTTGTAGTAGTATGTGTAGTTTACTATGGCCTGACCCAGATTGCCTGCACCCATGATAACCATTTTGTACTGCTTGTCAAGTCCCAGTATGGCGCTTATCTCGTTGTAGAGCGCATTTACATTGTAGCCGTAGCCCTGCTGTCCGAAGCCTCCGAAATTATTAAGATCCTGTCTGATCTGAGATGCAGTGTAGCCTATAAGCTTGCTGAATTCATTTGAGGATATTTTGTCAACGCCCTTGCGCTGCAGCTCTCCCAGATATCTTCTGTATCTTGGCAGTCTTTTGATTACCGCCTGTGATATTTTGGTTTCGTCCTTCATCGTCTGCCCCTCCTGTTCGCTGTATTTTGAAAAATCCCGCTGCATCAGCGGGCATATGACCTGAACAAGTTACAAGTTCGATTCGATAAATTTAACCAGGTCGCTTACGCTCTGGAATTTCTCAGCGTCCTCATCGGGAATCTCTATGTCATACTCGTCCTCTATGGCCATAATTATCTCTACGGCATCAAGAGAATCGGCTTCGAGATCCTTCATAAGATGAGTGTCAATTGTAACGTTGTTTTCATCTGTGCCAAGCTGCTCTGCTATTATTTCTCTAACTTTTTCAAAAACCATCGTACGGGCCTCCATTTCATTCTGTCTGTTTTATCGATACCTCAGCGGATGTCATCCCCGCATGGTATGTTTGTTTCAACGCATAAATATATCAAGGCTATTATAGATTATACTGTTATATATTGCAATGATTTTTTTGTCTATTCCTGAATTTCAACCCATTTATCATAAACCTCGGCAAGCTCAGCTTTTGCGCTCTCGCATTCATCGCTCAGCCTTGCCAGCCTGACATGGTCCGAAAGGTTTTCTTCAAGGCACATCTGCGCTTCAAAATCCTCTATGGCAGCCTCCAGCTCCGCAATACGGTTTTCGAGGCGGGAAAGCTCCCGCTGTTTTCTTCTGTCAGCAGCCTCCTGCTCTTTTTTGCGGCGGCGCTCCTCCGCGGAGCCTGTGTTTGCGAAAGTCTCCTGCGTTTTGCCCCCATCCGCCATTTCATTCAGATATTTTTTGCCTGATTCAATCTGCTGTTTTTTCTCCGCATAATAATCGTATGTGCCTAAAAATTCGTGTATTCCGTCATTTTCAAGCTCCAGTATTCTGGTGGGGATTCTGTTGAGAAAATATCTGTCGTGAGATACGACTATAACCGTACCCGGAAAATCTAAAAGCGCCTCTTCAAATACTTCCTTTGAATCTATGTCAAGATGGTTGGTAGGCTCGTCAAGCACCAGCACATTGGCGCCGCTGAGCATTATTTTAATAAGAGAAAGTCTTGCTTTTTCGCCGCCCGAAAGTGAGCCGACATTAATAAAAACGTCTTCGTTCCTGAATAGAAATCTGCCCAGAATCGAACGCATCTCCGTATCGGTGTAGAGTCTGTAGGACTCTTTGAGTTCTTCAAGCACTGTGTTTGCCGGATTGAGAAGCCTCTGTCCCTGATCGTAATATGCAAACGCCACATTGTAGCCGATTTTAATTCTGCCGCAGTCAGGCTCCATCTGATCCAGCAGGATTTTGAGAAGTGTGGTTTTGCCCACGCCGTTTGGTCCAACTATGCAGATTCTCTCGCCGCGCTTGATATCAAGGTTTACATTGTGAAAAAGCTCTTTGCGGTCAGGCCCGCGGCCAAAGCTTTTGGCAAGGCCCTCCGCGATAATAACGTCATTGCCACTTTTGAAGTTTTCTTTGAAATGAAGCTTCATTCTGCCCTTTTGGGAATCGGGCATTTCAAGTCTTTCGATATGGTCAAGACGCTTTTCTCTTGAGGCCGCGCGCTTTGCCAGCTTTTCGGTGCCGCGCTCCTTCATGCGCCTTATCATTTCCTCCTGACGTGCAATTTCCGTCTGCTGCTTCTGATACGCTCTTATCTCGTTTTCGCGGATTTCTTTGCGTCTGACTGCATACTCGGAATAGTTCCCCTCATATATCCTCAGCCTGTGGTTTGAAATCTCAAATATTCTGTTTACGCTCTGGTCGAGGAAATATCTGTCGTGAGATACAATTATGATTGTGCCTCTGTAGGCTTTGAGATACTGCTCCAGCCATTTGAGCGTGCCTATGTCAAGATGGTTGGTAGGCTCGTCAAGTATAAGGATGTCGGGTTTTTTGAGCAGCAGGCAGCAGAGCGCAAGCCTTGTCCTCTCTCCTCCCGAAAGCATGCTTATCTTTTTGGTATATGTATCCTCTGTGAAAGCCATGCTCGAAAGCACTCCCCTGATCTCACCCTTGTATGTATAGCCTCCGGCTCTGTCGTAGTCCTCCTGCATCTGGTCATATCTGTGAAGCAGGGTTTCAATCTCTCTCTGTGATTTGCTCCCCGATGCCGTAGCCTCTGCAATCTCCTGTGACAGCGCCGGCATTTGCCTTTCCATTTCGTGAAGGTGTGTAAATATGCCGTCTATTTCTTCTATTACCGTATTCTCCGATGTGAAGTCGTCATTCTGCCTGAGATAGCCGATTACGGTATCGTTTGAAACAAACACATTGCCGCTGTCTGCGTCAAGGTCGCCTGCAAGTATGTTAAGCAGAGTGGTCTTGCCCGCACCGTTAAGTCCGATAAGTCCCACTCTGTCACCTGCATTTATGTGAAATGATATATCCTTTAATATCACATCTGTTCCGTATGCTTTTGTAATGTCGTTTGCCGATAAAATTATCATCTGTATGTCCTTTTAGCTACAGGGGAAGGTTTGGAAATGCATCCAAATCAAGTCCGTCTGTTTCTCCTGCCTTGTATTTGTAGTAGGCTGCAGCTCCTATCATTGCCGCATTGTCTGTGCAAAGCACAGGTGACGGGCAGTAAAGTCTGATGCCTCTCTCACTGCAGGCCGCCTCAAGCATAGCCCGCAGATGTCTGTTGGCGGCAACTCCGCCTGCCATTACCAGTCTGTCCTTGTTCATGCTTACGGCAGCTTCAACCGCTTTGTTTACAATAACCTCTAAAACTGCCTGCTGAAACCCTGCCGCAACATCGGCTCTGCTGATTTCCCTGCCTGCCTGCTTCTCAGAATTCACATAGTTTAATACCGCTGTTTTGATGCCGCTGAAGCTGAAATCAAGGCTGCCTTTTTCGAGATAAACTCTTTTGAATTCTATGGCATCGGGATTACCCTCATCCGAAAGCCTGTCAATCTTGGGGCCTCCCGGATAGCCTAAGCCTATAACTCTCGCAACCTTGTCAAATGCCTCCCCTGCCGCATCATCTCTGGTGCTTCCGAGTATCTCGCATCTGTTGTAGTCCGTAACCTCAACAATATTGGTATGGCCTCCCGAAACCACCAGCGCCGTAAACGGCGGTTCAAGCTCTTTGTGCTCTATATATGCAGCCGAGATATGTCCCTGTATATGATGAACGCCTATGAGCGGCTTGCTCCATGCAAGTGCCAGAGCTTTTGCTGCCGCTATCCCTATAAGCAGGGCTCCCACAAGTCCCGGACCGCAGGTTACTCCTATGGCATCTATATCATCTTTCGTAATATCCGCCTCTGTCATGGCCTGCTCTATTACAGCATTGATGTTCTCAAGATGATGTCTTGAGGCTATTTCCGGCACCACTCCGCCGTAAAGCTTATGTATTTCAATCTGAGATGAAATTATGTTTGAAAGTATCTCTCTGCCGTCTGCCATAACGGCAACGGAGGTTTCATCACAGCTTGATTCTATTGCAAGAATTATTGTTTTGTTGTTTTTCATCGTCTAACCTCTATGTAAAGACAGGATTACTCCTGCCTCATAGGCATACTGCCAGTTCCGGCTATACATTCGCCGTCAGAGCCCATATGCCTGCAGTTTTCACATGACTGATAAGTACCCATATTGAATGTGTCAAAATCGTGTCTGCGTGAAAATCTGCTGCAGTGATACGAAGCTATGCTCATATCACTGCCAAACTCATAATCATAATCTCCCTGTCGCATAAGAACCTCCATACTGCTAGTATTGCAGTTCTTACCGGGGTTTATTCAGCAAGCCACATTATCATTGCAGCTTCTTTGTTGTCCTCATAATATCCGGGTCTTTCGCCTGCATTCTGAAACCCGAATTTCCTGTAAAGCTCCTGCGCTGCTGTATTGGAGGCTCTGACTTCGAGGGTGAAGGCTCTGATGCCGCGGGCTCTGCCCTCTGCAAGGAAAGCGTCAAGAATTGCCGTTGCAAGTCCCTGCCTGCGAAACTCCGGCGCTACGGCCACATTGGTGATATGACCCTCATCTAATATCTGCCACAATCCGGCATAGCCTGCAATCTGTCCGTCTGCCTCGGCCACAAAATACATGGCTCTCTCATTTGCCGAAAGCTCCTGTATGAATGATTCAAGACTCCACGGAATGCTGAAGCATATCTGATCAAGCTCAGCCATCTGCCGCGCATCCTGCAGCGCTGCCTGTCTAATTACCGGACTGTTCATTTTTGAGTTTTTCCTCCAGCTTTCGCTCAGCCTCAGCCTTGCGCATATACAGGGGAAGCAGGCTGCCGTAAGGCTTTGCGCCCTCTCTGTTATATATATCAAGAGCCATGGCTGCAACAGAAGATGCTCTCTGAAGTCTTACAGCCTCCGGCGCAAGCACAGCGTCAGGCTCCGCTTCAAATATCCTCTCGCCGTATACTTTAATGCCGTCGCCAAAAAACATATGCTGTCCGTCTGTACCTTTGAGGCTTTGTAAAAATTCATCTATCATATATGCGCCGGGCTCTGTGACGGTTTCAATCCGTCCGTCAGCCCACCTGAAGGCTCCCGCATACACCTGATTTCTTCTGGCATCAAACACAGGGCATATGAGCCCGCCAAAGTCCCTCTGATTGTAGCAGAATGCGTCAAGGGTAGGCACTCCTATTGTCCCTGTGTCAAGCGCCTGCGCCAGCGTTCTTGCCGTAGTGACGCCTATTCTGATGCCTGTAAACGAACCCGGCCCCCTGGAAGCTGCAATTGCAGTTATATCGCTTAACTGCAATTGACATTTTTTCATAAGCTCATCGATCATCGGAACCATGGTTTCAAGGTGATTGAGTCTGCCGGGGTTTAATATTTCCTCTGTATTGCCGTTTTCGTCTGTCAACGCCACAGAAGCGTGCTGCCCTGTGCTTTCTAACGCTAAAATGTACATCTGTAAATTCTCTCTCCTTCTGAAGCTCCATACCCGATATATATATATCTGGTGTCCGCAGGCAGTATGTCCTCTACAATATCCGCCCACTCTATAACGCAGATGCCGCCTTTTTCGTAAAAATACTCTTCGGCTCCGATATTAAACATCTCCTCCGAATCCGCAAGACGGTAAACATCGAAGTGATAAAGCGGCAGCCTGCCGCCTGTGTATTCACGCACTATTGTAAATGTCGGCGATACTATGCTGTCTCTGATGCCAAGCCCCTGCGCAATATATTTAGTGAGGGCTGTCTTGCCTGTCCCGAGATCTCCTATAAGGGCAAGCACATCTCCGGCCTCAAGCTCCTGCGCAAGTTCTAGCGCGAAATCTCTTGTTTCATTTTCGTTTTTGATTAAAAATTCTCTTTTGATCATCATTTGTGTAAAAATCCTGAAATTCTCTTGTACAGCAGGAATGTAACTATGCTGTTGATTCCCGATTTAATAAGGTTAAACAGCAGGATAAGCGGCATCATCTGCATTACAACTTCTCTGGTGGTACCCATAAACAGCGGTGTAATCACAAGGTTTGCAAAGAACATTATGACAACCCATGAAACTATTCCTGCCGCAAGGGCTATTATGGCGCCTTTTCTGGTCTTGTGTGTCCTGTAAATGTTGCCTGCAACCAGTACAAAGGTTCCTGTTGCAATTATATGCATTATTATACCATACGCTCCGCCATCCGTACTTACAGTAAATCCCTGAATCAGAGATGTTACTACCGTCAGTGCCAGACCGCCCAGAGGCCCGAAAGCAAAGGTTCCTATGAAAATAGGAATGTCTGCCGGATCATAAAGCAGGAACGGCAGCGCCGGTATAATCGGTATGTGTACGAAAAATACCAATACGATGGATATGGCAACAAGCATCGCCATTTTTGCAAGTCTTACTGTTTTTTTGTTGTTCATTTTTGATTCCTCTTTTCTTTTGGTTTTTTAGGAATCTGTCAGGTCATTAAAAGTGCCCCGAAGTTCGGGGCACACAAAAAACTAAAACAACTCTAGTTTCTTCCATCCGGACTATAACCGTTGGTACCGGAGTTTCACCGGTTCAACCCGAAGGCTCGCGGACTTTACCGCCAGTGAGGGATTGCACCTCGCCCTGAAACAGATTATTTACACAACTATTATATTGCTACTTAAACTCACTGTCAATAGCTGTTTTTTTGCTTTGCGCTTTTTTGCGCGTTTTCAGTTGACAGTCCGCCCAAATACTGTATCATTTATATAGATTTAATTTTATGCCTCAGGCCGGTTTTATCGGATATGCTGCCGGCCTTGTTGTTTATGCGTCTGCCGGAAGTTATGGTTTTGCACAAGACCGCAGTTGTTTCTGCAGGTATTTTCCATCTTGGCCTGACAGACTGCCCATATGCAGAGGTTCAAATGTGTATCCGGAAAGGAAATATTTATGTCAGAAAAAAAATACAAAAGGAAGCTCGGCGACAGAGGCGACGGCAGGCTTGTCAGAAATCTTACGCCAATGCACAAAATCACCCCGTTTATAATGGTGGAGCGAAACGATGCCAGCAATTTTATCAGAGACAGTATCGAGGTTTCAAAAATAGAGGAATACATACACCGCAAAAGAAAAGCGGGACTGAAAGGCTTTGGAATAATGCATATTATGGTTGCATCATATATCCGCTGCATATCTCAAAGGCCTGCCGTAAACAGATTTGTTTCGGGTCAGAGGGTCTATTCCAGAAACCGTATAGAAATAAATATAAACGTCAAAAAAGAAATGACGCTTGAATCTCCCGACACTGTAGTAAAAATCGTGTTTGATCCTGCAGATACGGCAGACGATGTATATTACAGGATGAAGGCTGTAATAGATGAGAACAAGGGAGGAGAGCTTGACAGTGATTTTGACAACACCGCCAGAATCATAAATTACATACCGAGGCTTATCAAGAAGTTTGCAATATGGTTTCTCAAAACCATGGACTATTTCGGACTTCTGCCGAAATTTCTGCTTAATGTCAGTCCGTTTCACGGAAGTATGTTCATAACCTCCATGGGTTCTCTCGGAATACCGCCGATTTATCATCATCTCTACAATTTCGGCAACGTGCCTGTATTCATATCATTTGGCGCCAAAAAAAGCGTAAATGAAATAGATGACAACGGTCAGGTGGTCAAAAGAAAGTATGTGGATTATACGGTGGTAACAGACGAGCGCATATGCGACGGCTACTATTTTGCATCCACTCTCAAAATACTTAGAAGCTGCCTGAGACACCCCGAAAGGCTTGATACGCCGCCAAAAGAAATTATAGAAGATATATTCTAAGAATCTCCATATGGCAAAAGGAACAGGCAGTGCCCGTTCCTTTATTAATACGATTTTGTTAGGCTTCGTAACCTCTATTAATACGATTTTGTTAGGCTTCGTAACCTCTATTAATACGATTTTGTCAGGC
>CAVJEY010000001.1:0-8234 GCA_963648745.1 Christensenellaceae bacterium Phil1 | reverse complement strand
CGATGTGTGAATAAACGGCTCACTTTCAAGTTTTTCGACAGGAAAAGAATCCGCGGAGGCAAGCGGATGATTTTGAGGCAGCCATGCCACCAGCTCATCCTGATATACCGGCAGCCAGTCGCACTCCACAGAAAACGGTCTGGCGCAAAAACAGCAGTCCACAGAGCTTTCACGCAGCCATTCAGCCATTTCCATATTGCCTCCCTCCTGCATCCGTATGGACACGCCGGGGAATCGCCTGCGAAGCTCTTTTAGTATTTCAGGCATCCATATTGCCGAAATACTGTAATAGCAGCCTACTGTCAAAGAACCTTTTACAACGCCGCAAATCTCAGCGCTGAACTGTCGCGCGTTCTGCTGAGCGCGTATTATTTCGCGAAACAGCGGAAGCATTGATTTGCCGTTTTCGGTAAGCCTGACACCTTTTTTGCTTCGTACAAACAAAGGAAATCCGACTTCAGCCTCCAGACTCCCAAGCATCCTTGTAATACCGGACTGTGTATATCCAAGTCTCCCGGCCGCGGCCGTAAGGCTTCCTGTTTCTGCTGCGGCTAAGATTGCTTCATATTTTGTGGTTTCCATATCATCCTCTCTATCAATGACTGAATGTCATATTTTTAATAACAAATTGGCGTTTGTGTCATGGTTAAATGTATTCTATAATATACAATATAACAAGTCAATCGTCAATTTTCAGACAGAAAGTATGATATTATGAGCACTTTTTTATCTTTTTCCTCAGATTATATGGAGGGCGCACATCCGGAAATTCTCAGACGTCTCGCAGAAACAAATCTGGAAAAAACACCGGGTTACGGTCTGGACAGATATTCCGAATCGGCAAAGGAAAGAATCCGCGCTGCCTGCAGGTGCCCGGATGCGGAAATATTCTTTCTGATCGGCGGCACACAGACAAATGCTACAGTAATTGATGCGCTGCTCCAAAGCTATCAGGGAGTGATTGCCGCAGACACCGGGCATATCAGTGTGCATGAGGCAGGCGCTATTGAGTTTTGCAGACACAAGATTCTGACCCTGCCGCATCACAACGGAAAAATCAGTGCAAAACAGATTAAAACATTTTTAGATGAATACCGCGAAGATGTCAATCACGATCATATGGTCATGCCCGGCATGGTTTACATTTCACACCCTACGGAATACGGCACTTTGTATTCTCTGGCAGAGCTTACCGAAATCAGCTCGCTGTGCCGCGCAAATAATATTCCGCTTTATCTGGACGGAGCCCGACTGGCCTATGCTCTGGCATGCCGGCAAAATGACATTGCATTGACTGACATTGCCAGGTTATGTGATGTGTTTTACATCGGTGGAACGAAATGCGGCGCGCTGCTTGGTGAGGCTGTGGTTATTCCAAAGCCATCGCTGATCCCGCATTTTTTCACAATTATCAAGCAGCATGGTGCGCTGCTTGCCAAGGGGCGGCTGCTGGGGCTGCAGTTTGATACTCTGTTCACAAATCATCTGTATGAAACAATCGGAGACTCTGCTGTTAAGGCTGCAGATAAGATCAGACAGGCGCTTTCTCAAAACGGCTACAGACTGTGTTTTAACTCACCGAGCAATCAGGTTTTTTGCATCATGGAAAACAAAGACATGAAGCATCTGGCAGAGCGCGTGGAATTCGGAGTATGGGAAAAATATGATGATTCCCGTACCATTATCCGCTTTGCCTCAAGCTGGGCCACAAAAGAAGAAGATGTTGAAACACTGTGCAGTATACTTGACTCTGGGCTGTAATCTGCTTCTGCTTCTTAATTTATCGCTGCAAACAGGAAATCGTGCAGATTCTGTATTATTCATCTGCACGATTGTAAGTTCTATCTGTTTTACCTTACAGTCTTTTTCTTTCGAAGCCGTCATACCTGTCAGTCAAATTTCACGGCCATTTTTATGTTTTTCGGATTTATAATATCGGAGAGGCTGTCTATAAGCTGTCTTGCCTGAACGTCTTTTTCAAAGTCGTCTATATAAACATTGAATCTGCAGCGGCCTACTGCATCTCCCGCTTTGTCCGCAAATCCCCTTATTACATTTTCCCAATCGTCACAGCTGCGCCTGCTGAAATTTATTTCAACCGTCAGTATGAAGTTCATAACTCTGGCGTTTTCAAGAACCTTTTCTATAAAATCGCTGTCTGAGGCTTCATCGCTGTCAAGCAGAGGCAGAACTATCTCCCTGAGTCCTGTCTCAATATGGCTTTCTCTTACCATCTCACGCTTTAACTTGCTACCTGTAGCCTTTTGTATGTAATATTCGTATCTGTGGCGCCAGCTCATCGCCGTTTCGGCAGAACGTATTATACTGGCTTTTTCTCTGTCAACGCTGGAATACACAAACTCCATGCCGAAACGCCCCAGAAATTCCGTACCTTCATATTCATCAATCACCGTTCCCTCTGCCTTGTATTTTTCGTATTCTTTTTTGTATTCTGACGGTGTTTTTTCGTACCACTTCCTGAAGTTCTTGTAAATATATTTCGGATCCGAAAATCCGCATACAAGTGATATCTCATTGATGCTCTTGTCTGTGGCAAGCAGCATTCTCTCAGCCATCTCGCTTCTTCTGGAATTGAGATACTCCGTAAAATTCATATTGGTCATGTTTTTCCAGAACTGCGATATGTAATTCCTGCCTATAAATTCCTTCTGAGCAATATCCTCAAGCTCCAGCTTCTCACCGTAGCGCTGCTCCACTTCCGTAACTATCCTGTGATACCTCTCAAGCTGTGTTTCGGAAATGTCCCTGCAGTTATGATAATGAACAAGGTCAAACTTGTATATCAGAATATCTATCAGCTTGCGGGTTTCCTCTGTGATTTTGTCTCTGCTGCCGTTCCTGTCTGCCGCTTCTGTAACTATGGCGACTATGATTCTTCTGATTTCCTGCAGATATGCCTCCTGCATACTGTTGGCATTAAAACTCTCGCATATGAAATACAGATACTCAAGATGTTTGTAATCCTGTTTCAGTCTGTTTATATCAAGATATATGGATATTATGATATTGTCGGCGCTGCCTCTGATATAGTGAACATCGCCGTTATTTATAAGGACAAAATCTCCGGCCTCCATATCAAACCTGTCGTAGCTGGCTTTGACAAGAGCTTTGCCTTTCAGCACAAACATAAGCTCCAGACAGTCCTCGTGATAGTGAGGCACATATCTTTCTATGGAGCAGGCTCTGACCGCAACCGGAGTTCCTTCTATATACTTTATTTCTTCTCTTTCAATCATTTGACTTCCTCATCGTTATAATGCAAAATTCTCCCTCCCTAGATTGTACCACACTTTCTTCATCAAATGTGTCATTTTTTAGCCAAATCTCAGCTAAATTGCAGTCGATTACAGTCAGTTTATGAGTAAAAATGCATTTATTCATCAAATCCTGTTGAAGTATATGCAAACCGGCTCTATAATTTTACCGGATTAAAAAATATGCTCAAAAAATATAAAGAAAGAAGGTATTGAGATGAGAAAAAAACTTATTGCTTTATTAACCTGTATCGCTATGGTTATGGCATTTTCACCTGCCGTATTTGCAGATGACGGCTCCGATGCGGTCGTATCGCCGGCGCCTCAGGCTGACTGGCAGACAGCCTACGGCAAATATTTTGCAGACAAAACAGAAAGCCATGACTTTGATACAACCGTTCTTAAAATGGCTGCAAAGGATATAAACGGTGACGGCATCCCGGAAGTGTTTGTAAACTGGGGCTCTAACAGGCAGAACGTATATACATATGCCGGCGGCAGGGTCAGGGCTCTGCTTGGCAGCAAAACAAAGCTTGGTAACGACTCGGTAACAGGATACTTTGAGAAAACAGGAAATGTGGGAGTATATAATACCGAAAAAGCATCAGATCGGACTTCAAGTTTTAATGTATATAAGATTACAGACAAGGGCTTCAAAAAGACTTCTTCTGTAACAGGCTATATGCACCTGTCAAAGAAGCAGGCTCAGAAATCTCATAAGAACAGCAAAGCCTGCAAAATAAACGGCAAAAAATCCACATATACAGCAACAAAGAATAAGACTTCCGCATATCTGAAGTCAATGACAAAAATCAGATATCAGTCATTTAACACATGGGAAAACGCGGCTGAATACTTCAAGGACGAAATGGGCATTGACATGACACTGCCTCTGCTTGATGATGCGGGCTACACGCTGACACTTCCGAAAGAAACCGCAGCTTTCAATATCACAGCAAAAGCTCCGGTTCTGTATAAGGATAACGGTCTTACAGCCGCAGCCACAGTATACACTGCCGAGAAAGACAATGTTAAACTTGACTGCCTGTTCACCGTATATAAGCTGAAGGGGGCATATGATCAAAAGACTCTCGACAAGGCAGAGCCTCTGATGGTTTATCTGGGAACTGACGGCACATACACTTATACCTATCAGGCTGCCGAACCTGAACAGACTGATATCAATATCAGAACCTTTGCAGATTTAATCAATAACTATGTTGCACATCTTGAAAATTACATCACATTAAGCAATACAGGCTACACGCTGACACTTCCAAAGGAAACCGCAGCTTTCAATATCACAGCAAAAGCCCCGGTTCCGTATAAGGATAACGACCTTACAGGAGTGGCTACCGTATACACCGCCTCAAAAGGCAATGCTAAACTTGACACCATGTTTACCTTATATAGGCTGAAGGGTGTATATGATGAGAAAACTCTCGATAAGACACAGCCTCTGATGATTTATCTGGGAACTGACGGCACATACACTTATACCTATCAGATTGCCGAGCCTGAGGGAACCGAGACTGATATCAGCACTTTCGCTGATTTAATGAACAGCTATATTGCTCATCTTGGGAAATATATTACACTGACAGATGCCGTGCAGTAGGTTATCCCTCCTGCGGGCTTGCCCGGCTGTAAAACTTCTGATATACTGTATGAAAATCATTTGTGAAAAGGATTACGGAAATGTCAGAAAAACACGCACACAGCCATTGCCATGAGCATGGACACGAACATCATCATGTCCACAGTGCCGACGAAAAAAAAGCGGTGATAAACAGAATATCAAGAGCCATGGGTCACCTCGAATCAATCAAAAAAATGATAGAGCGTGACGAGGACTGCTCACAGGTGCTTATCCAGCTTGCGGCAGTCAAATCGGCTATCAACAATACAGGCAAGGTGGTACTCAAAAACCATATAAGTGAATGTATAGTCGAGGCGGTAGAGCACAACGACCGCGAAGCTATAGAAGAACTTGGCAGGGCCATCGACAGCTTTGTAAAATAGCAGAGCAGACCTGAAGCACTCTCTGCGAGTCAGTTTATCAGGTCTGCTTTTTCACGTTCAGAATCTGTCCGGAAACAGCCCCTTTGCTATCTGTTCTATACTGTAGGCTGTTCTTGAGCCGGGCAGCGCCGATTCCAGCGACAGCTTTATAAATCTCTCGTTTCTGACACAATCAAGCTGTGAAAGTATCGGATCTTTTTTGAGCTTCTCTATATTATCCTCATACGAAGCCTCTTCATAATCATGAATTATAACTGCATCAGGCTCCGCCTCAAGTATTTTTTCGTAGGAAACAGAAGCCCACGCCTTGTCTATATCCTTAAAAATATTAATACCGCCTGCGCTCTGTATAAACAGAGTTTCAATATTCGGCCCGCCTGCAGTATAAACACCGTTGCCTGTATCGGAATCATATACCAGCACCTTTAGCGGCTCTTCTCCTGCAACAGTCTCCTCCACTTCCTTAATACGGGATTTTTCGCTGCCTGCAAACTTCTCTGCAGCCTCCTGCACTCCGAAAATTTCGCCAAGCTCCCGTATCTCTCTCCATATGTCATCGTAGTCCTGCGCTTCGCACACATATACGGTGATGCCGTATTCCTCCAGAGCCTCAACGGTAAAATCACCTGAAAACACCCAGTCTATACCAAAGAAAAAATCACAGCCGCTTCCGACCACCGCCTCAAGCGTAGGGCTTCCGTAGGTTATCTCCGGAATTTTTTCGTACTCTGCCTCCCACTGCTTCAAAGGGCCTCTGCTGTGATTATTGCAGCAGCATCCTGCAATTTTATCCGAAAGTCCCAGCGCTATCATAAGCTCTGTGCAGTCAGGGCCTGCAGTAACCACCTTCTGGGGCATACTGTCTACAGTTATGCTTCTCCCGTAGTTTTGCACCGTAACAGGGGTATAATCACTGCTGTCTTTTTTTTGCACGCTGCTGCCGCAGCCTGCCAGTGCCGCCGTCACCGCCACGATAATTATTATACTTACTATTTTTTTCATAATGCTCTCCTCAGTATATATCAGGTATATATGAAACGACCGGCTTGCCTGTTTTCTCTGAAACTCTCACCTCTGCCCGAACTCCGAAAATCCTCCGTATGTTCTCTGCCGTCAGTATTTCTTCCGGGCTTCCCTCCGCAAATATGTGTCTGTCTCCGACAACATAAATCCTGTCGCAGAAAAGCGCCGCAAGGTTCAGATCGTGCATGGCGGCAAGCACTGTGACTCCAAGGCCTCTGACTGTTTCAAAAATCTGAAGCTGATAGGCTATATCAAGATGGTTTGCCGGCTCGTCGAGTATCATAAGCTCTGTCTGCTGTGCTATTGCCCTCGCTATTATGACTCTCTGTTTTTCGCCGCCTGAAAGCTGTCTGAAGCTCCTGTCTTTCAGTGCGTACATTCCTGTTTTTTTGAGGGCATCCTCTACGATTTCCCTGTCTTTTGCAGTATCGGGCTGAAACAGCCCCTTGTGAGGATTTCTGCCCATGGCAGTCATTTCCCATACCGTAAAATCAAATGTAAATTCGTTTTCCTGACCCACCACGGCAAGGTTTACTGCAAGCTGCTGCGAGCTCATGTCCGAAAGGCTTCTGTCTCCCAGCATTATCCTGCCCTTTTGCGGTTTTAATGCTCCGTATATGCATTTTAGTATTGTGGATTTGCCACTGCCGTTACCGCCTATAAGGCCGGTGAAGCTGCCTGCCTCCACCCTCATATTTATATTCTCTATTACGTTTTCATCAAAATAACCGTAATCAAGGTTGTTTACTGTAAGTGCTGCTGTCATACAAGCCTCCCAGATCTGCTTTTGAGCAGGATAATGAAACAAGGTCCGCCTATTACAGCCGTCAGTATTCCTACGGGCAGTTCCTCCGGTGCCAGCACTGTTCTGGCTGCCACATCGGCCCATATTACAAAACAGCCTCCGAGAAGCACTGACATAGGCAGGATTTTTTTGTGATCGCTGCCTGCAATGATGCGGCATATATGGGGTACCATCATACCTATGAAGCCTATGGAGCCTGATACCGCAATGGTAACTCCGGCAAGGAGTGAAGATACCAGCACCAGCGCTTTTTGCATACGGGGCACGTTGACTCCGAGGGTTACGGCAGTATCATCGCCCAAAAGCAATGCGTTCATTGTTCTCCGGTTAATCATCAGAAACGCAAGGCACAGCAGCATAACAGCAAGAGGAAGTCCCAGATAGCTCCATTTGGCTCCGGCAAGCGAACCTGTCATCCAGAAATCAAGGTTGTGAATTGCAAGAGCGTTTTTGGCGCCGAGAGCCACTGCTTTGGTAAAAGCATCCATTATCATCGAAACTGCAACTCCTGTCAGCAGCAGATGAGTTATGTTCACTCTGCCGTTGACTCTTGATATTGCATAAACTGCTGTAATCGAAACCGCAGCGCCGATAAAAGCGCTTACAGGAAGCGCGTATGCTCCAAGAAACGACAGCCAGCCTGTAACCATAAATATTGTTGCAAATGCCGATGAACCTGACGATACTCCAAGCACAAACGGGTCTGCCAGTTTGTTTCTGATAAGAGCCTGCATAGCCACACCGCATACAGAAAGCGCTCCGCCCACTACAAAACCAAGAAGCACCCGCGGCATACGCATCTGCCATACTATATTGTATTCAATCAAGTCATAGTTTCTGCCTGAAAGCCCGCGCAAAAACGGTATCTGACCGCAGATAACGTCTACTGTGGAGCTGAGGCTGACGTTTACAGGTCCAAGCCCTACCGTGACGCAGATGCTGACGGCAGATACGACAGCAAGTATTATCATTGTAATTCCAAAGCGGTTTTTCATAATGCTCTCCTTTAATTCTCTAAGCATTATACAAAATCCGCGCTGCCGTCCACAAGCTCCGGTGGGGGATAAAAGAACAAAAAAACAGGAAGCCAGATACCCTGTATAAGGTAG